>JAUZEU010000817.1 GCA_030838885.1 Bryobacterales bacterium
CAGCGGTGGCAGGATTGGGCGTTGGCACTGTGGTGCTCAAGCTGGGCGAGCACGGATGCTGGTTCCATGGTCATGGCGAGCGATATCATGTTCCGGGATTTGCGGTGAAGTCTGTGGACAGCACAGGGGCGGGCGATACCTTCAACGCTGGTTTGGCGGTCGGTCTGGCCGAGGGTGCTTCCATGCCGGATGCGCTGCGATTTGCGAATGCCGCAGCGGCAGTGAGTGTGACCCGCATGGGCGCTCAAAGTTCGGCGCCATCGCGGGGGGAAGTTGAGGCGTTGCTTAGCGCAGGTGCAACCGGCCCAGCAGCATCGTGAAGCGGGGATCAGCGCGGAGCGGGTCTAACGCCGGATCCATCCTGACAGCGATCACGGCCGTATCGTGCCGGGTGACCGCATCTTCCAGTAAGCCCAATGCTTTGTCTTTGTCGCCCGAAGCGACGGCTCTGAGCGCCAGGGAAAACGGCGTGGCAGGGACCGACGCACGCGTTGCCTCCTGCATGAACTCTGCGTGCATCCCCTTCTGCAGGTAAGCAGCGGCGAGCCACTGGTGCGGAGGCACGGAGTTGGGCGCAGCTGAGAGCGCCTTCTGCGCCTTCGTTATCGCTTCATCATAGCGGCGAGCGAGATAGAGGCACTTCGCGTAATCAGATTGGATGAGAGAGGAGAGCGGCTCGAGATGTTCCGCTTTTCCGGGTTCAGCAAGGCCAGTTTCGACATGACCCGTGAGCACGAGGAACTCGCCATAGCGATGATGTGCGGGGGCGTTTTTCGGATCGAGACCGATCGCGCGTTTGAAGGCGTGCTCGGCTTCGGGCCAATCCCAGTCGAAGTTCTCGGCGACCAGCCCGAGTGAGGTATGAGGCTCGGCAGTGGTCGGATCGAGTTCGATGGCGCGCCGGGCAGCGTCGCGGACGTGGATGGCGGAGTCGCGAACAGGAACGGCCTTATAGGCGGACAGCAGCAAAGACGAATCCGCCAACCCTGCCCATGCGAAAGCGTCGGCCGGATCTCTCGTCGCGGCTTTCCGGAACAGGTCGCCGGCGATCCGGAAGGCCTTCCGGGGTACCTTCGTGCATGGCAAAGCGCGCCTGCCAGTAGAGCTGGTCTGCAACAGGATCAGCGGTGTGATGCTGCACGAACGGCAGCTCATGCCAGAGGGCAGAAAGCAATTCACTGGCGGCCCGGTCTTCCACCGGGAACCAGTTCGCTACAGTGCCCGTGAATGTGCCGGTCCAGAGGGTCTTGTCATCGCTGGAACGGATCAGCGAAACGACCGACTGGACGTTTGCACCTGTTGCGTGGACTGCGCCGGTAAGGTACGTCTCCGCCGAGATAATGCGGGCGGTGGCTGCGCGACTGGCGGCCGGGGCAGGCTGTGCATCGCGGATGTCCACTTTGCCAGTGGCGATAAGCGCGGTCTTGAGGTTTTCAGCGAGGCTGAGAGCGAGCCCCTCCTCTACCTCCGAGCCGATTGTGGCGGTACTAAAGCGCGTGATCGCGATTGACGCGGGCGGGGTGACTCACGGCCATATCCTTCGCCATGCGGCGAACCCTCCACCCAGCGCGGTGAGGCACAGACCACTGAGAATAAGAGGTTTTGAAACAGACAAACCTGAATTGTCTCAGATCGGACGCGTGGTGGTGGCGCCTTTGTTTACGCGAACTTCGGGAGCAAGACTACCTCATCCGCAGGCACTGGCTCAAGGGGCAGCGATGCCTTTTTCCAGGCCGTGAGGCCACCTTCGATCACCGCTGAGGGAATGCCTTTCTCAGCCAGGGTGCGGGCCACGCGCACGGCTGTTGCTTCGCGAAGGCAGGTGCAGTAGAGGACGATCTCACGATCGCGCGGGAGCAGGCTGAGTTGATCAGTGAGTGCATTGGGCTCCAGACGAGAGGAGCCTGCTATCCGCATGGTGCCCTGTTCGTAATAGCCGTGGCTGCGGACGTCATAGATGGCAACCGCGTCGCGAGCCATTACTTCGGCAGGCGTAATAAGCGGCACAGGGCTTTCATTGCGCGTCTTGAGCCAGAGCCGGATGCGATTGGCGATCCAAACGATGAAGAGGATGGTGATGGCCCAGCCGACTACGCTGCCGACGGCGGAATAGCCGCGGAGAATGGTGGCCAGGAAATCACTGAACAGGAAGCCGGTACCGAAGCAGGTCAGGATGTAGAGCGATGCGCCCATCATGTCCAACGGGAAAAACTGGATGAACGGGAGATTCATACTACCCGCCAGGGGAGGCGCCATCGTGTTGAGCCCCGGAAGGAATTTGGCGAAGATCAGGATGATGCGTCCGCGTTTGTAGAAGCCGTCCGCCGAGCGAAGGATGCAAGCTTCGGGATTGAGAGAAAAGCGACAGAGCATACTCAGCAGCCACCAGCCGGTATGCCGGCCCAGAAAAAAGAGGAAATTGTCACCGAGGAGCATGGCTCCAATGGCGGTGCCGATCATCGGTAAGGCTGGAACAGTACCGTGTGCGCTGGCGGCGCCCGCTACAAGCAGCCCAAGACCGGCGGGGATGGGAAGGCCAATGGATTCCGCGAGAACTACACAGAACAGGATGGAATAACCGTGGTTCGCGACGGCGAGTACGAGAGATTCCATCCTATTCGTTACCGATGCTTAGTGGGCGAGATCCGCTTCAGGTTGTGGAGCGAGATCTACCGTCCCGGGCTGCATGGGGAGTGCGACCAGGTCGCGTTCCAGAGCGATGTGCAGCACTTCGTCCATGTGATCCACGAAGTGGAGCTTCATCAGATTGCGGATGTACTCAGGGATATCCGGCAGATCCTTCTGATTCTCTTTCGGGATGATGACTTCGTTAATGCCGTGGCGGTGCGCAGCGAGCAACTTCTCTTTCAGGCCGCCTATCGGGAGCACCTTGCCCCGCAGGGTGATTTCGCCGGTCATAGCCACATCTCCCTTCACGGGAATGCGGGTGAGCGCGCTGCAGATGGTAGTGGCGAGGGTGATGCCGGCGGACGGGCCGTCCTTGGGGATGGCACCTTCCGGAATGTGGAGGTGAACATCCAGGTTGCGGTAGAAGTCGCGCGGCAACCCAAGCTGATGGGCGCGGGAGCGGATGTAGCTGAAGGCCGCCTGGGCGGATTCCTGCATCACATCACCCAGCTTGCCTGTGACGGTGAGCTTGCCCTTCCCTTCCATCAGGATGCACTCGGTAGTGAGAATCTGGCCGCCGACTTCGGTCCATGCAAGGCCCGTAGTGGCTCCGATTTGATTTTCCCGGGTGGTAGTGGTGTCGCGGTACTTCGCGGGGCCCAGGAGTTCGCTCACCTTAGCGCCATCGATCAGCGTTTTAGTCTTTTCGGCCTTGCCTTCGGGATCGCTGGTGACAAGCTTGCGGGCAATCTTGCGGGTGACGTTGCCGACTTCGCGTTCCAGATTTCGCACACCCGACTCGCGTGTATAGAACTGGATCAGATTGGAGAGACCTTCGTCACTGAACTCGACCTGTGACGCTTCGAGGCCAGTGGCTTCCAATTGTTTTTTGACCAGAAAGCGTTTGGCGATCTCCAGCTTTTCGAGTTCGGTATAACCGGAGAGCCGGATGACTTCCATGCGGTCCTGCAGGGCAGCCGGAATGGTGTGGAGCACGTTGGCCGTGGCTACGAAGAAGACCTGCGAGAGGTCATATTCGACGTCGAGGTAGTGATCGACGAACATGTAATTTTGTTCGGGATCGAGAACTTCGAGCAGGGCGGATGAGGGGTCGCCGCGGAAATCGGTGGACATCTTATCGATTTCGTCGAGCATGAATACCGGGTTTTTGGTGCCCGCCTTCTTCATCATCTGGAGGATCTGGCCAGGCAGTGCTCCGATATACGTACGGCGATGGCCGCGGATTTCCGCTTCATCGCGCACGCCGCCGAGGGACATGCGGATGAACTTGCGTCCGGTAGCCTTGGCGATAGATTTGCCAAGCGAAGTCTTGCCCACCCCGGGAGGTCCGACGAAAAGCAGGATGGAGCCCTTCGGGTTCTTCACCAGGCGGCGAACCGCGAGGAATTCCAGGATGCGTTCCTTGATTTTGTCGAGCCCGTAGTGATCGGATTCGAGAACTTCCTCAGCAAATTTGAGTTCGCGGATTTCCTTGGATTTCTTCTTCCACGGCACGGCGAGCAACCAGTCGAGGTAGTTACGCGAGACGGTGGACTCGGCCGACATGGGTGGCATGTTTTCGAGGCGCTTGAGTTCGGCCGTAGCCTTCTCCGCAGCGTCCTTCGTCATACCCGACATTTCGATGCGCTTCTTCAGCTCATCGATTTCGCTCTTCTCGCCGCGACCCAGTTCCTTCTGAATGGCTTTGATCTTTTCGTTGAGGTAATACTCTTTTTGGGCCTTTTCCATCTGGCGCTTGACGCGGCCCTGGATGGTGCGGTCGACGCTGAGCTTCTCGATTTCTATATCGAGCATCTCGGCGACACGGGTGAGGCGATCGATGGGATCGAAGATTTCGAGCAGTTCCTGCTTCTCTTCAATGGTGAGCTGGAGGTTGGCGCCCACGGTATCGGCGAGCTTGCCAGGATCGTCCACACGAATGGCCGCGACCATGGTCTCGTAGTTCAGATTCTGGCTGAGCTTGACGTATTGCTCAAAAAGAGCGGTAACGCGCCCGGTAAGTGCTTCGAGCTGCTGGCCCGCTTCGACTTTGAACTGGAAGGTGCGGACGACGGCGCGGAAGAAGCCTTCGTCATCGGTGACGGAGACGACCTTAGCGCGCTCGACGCCTTCGACCAGGACCTTGATGTTCCCATCAGGCAGTTTCAGGCTCTGGACGATGTTGACGACGCAACCCACGCTGAAGATTTCGTTGGGTTTTGGCTCGTCTGTAGAGGCATCATGCTGCGTGGCGAGAAAGATTTTCTTGTCGCCGGCCATAGCGTCTTCGAGGGCGCGGACGCTGGATTCCCGGCCCACGACGAACGGGGTCATCATGTAAGGAAAAATGACGACGTCCCGAATGGGCATCATGGGGAGGCGCTTGGTGTCGGATTTATCTCGTGAAGTGAGCATGGTTTTAGTACGGGGATTCTACCTGGACAACCCGGCACGCCCCCGCGGCGCGACGAGCCACGCATTTTCTATTGTATGACTGACGGTGAAATCGCGCACAGAGGCTGATGGCGGATTTCAGTTGCGCGCCTGATTGATTTGTGGAGCGCCCGGCCGGGTGATTCTCCAGGAGTGCCTAAAATGCTGTGTTTATAGAGATGGAGCCGCGGGGGTTTAGGATTCATTTAGGCTGGCGGGGGCAGTTGTGGCTTGCGGAATATTCGGATTTCAAAGATCGGGCGGCCGGATGTCCCTCTGGGGTGCGGCCTGGTGCTGAAAGGCTGGTTTATGACGAGTCGTTATGCGGCGATGGCCATGGTTTGGGGTTCGGGCTGAGCTTTCGGTTCTTTGGGAGAGAGAACCGGGCCGTGGAGAACCGGCGGGGCGTCGATACCGCAGCAGCGCTTATATTTCCGGCCGGAGCCACAGGTGCAGCGGGAGTTTCTGGCTGTGCATGTAAGGGTATCCCTATCGGGGTTTGACATCTGTTTGTTCATGCGCCGGTACAGGTCGTTGCTACGCTCGATCCGGGACGCCTTGCCGAGGGCGAGTTGTGCGCCTACGCTCCTGGTAATTCCGCCGCTGACATGACTGCTTTCGGCGACTCCATAGCTGGACAAGTCGAGGTGTCGCGGAAGAGCTTCGGCGCGGAGCCAGCGCTCAGAGTGGAGGCGGCGGAGTTCAGACGTGGCACGGGTGAGGACGCCGAAGGCCTGAACGCGGGCACGGTCGATGGAGGTTTGCTGTTCGGTCTGGCTGTTATCCGCAGGCGCGGCTTCGGCCTGGGCTTCTTCGGCGAGGGCGCAGCGGCGGAGACGCCATGTGGCCCGGATGATCTCGGTGGCAAAGGCTTCTTCAACCGGGCCGTCGGGCTGGAGGCGGCCGAGGAGGGCCTGGTAAAGGTTGTCGTATTCGGTTCCTTCTGCAGGGCGGACGCAGTTGGCTTTTGAGAAGAGGCCGAATTTAGTGGCGTTTTGCGAGGAACTGGATTTGCCCTCGTCCGTGCGCGGGCCGGTGGAGGATTGCGCGTTGAGGCGGTTGGCTTCGATTTGCGATTGGGTTGCCATTAGTGTTTACCTTTTTTGGGTTTGGATTGGGGTGCTTTTCGTTTTGGACGATTCGAGCGGGAGTTCGGCTCGGCGGCCGATTCCTGGTATGAGGGTATAACGGGCGAATTCCAGGATCAGGGTCGTATTTCCTGCATATTGCTGAAAATATGGGCTGAAATATTTTTGGGAGTTCTGTGAACGCGCATCGCGGAATGGACAAACGGGAGATGAAACGGGGCCAGGGGGTTCACCAGCCGGGATTCGAACGCAGATGAAGAGGATTTAACGCCGATGCACTCTGATAAGGCCAGATGCTGGTACTGCGCCGACGCCTCCCAGGTGCTTTTTCAACAACATGGATTAATTTGTTTCGATGAGATCGTTGGATCGTTGACTAAAACCCTTGGTTATCCGGAGAACGCGGAGGCGGTCAGAATTCGGCCCGGGCGGGGATGCCGCCCGGGCCGTTGCTCAGTTGATCCTTGTCAGCGTCGATGTTGCCGAGCCTCCAAAGCTGGAAGTCACGGACACCGAACCGGGGATGGGGTTGACTATGTATTGCGGGACCGAGTACGTCTGGGTTGTTGGGTCATAGGTCATCACGACGTCTGATTTACCCGGGACGTGCAGGGTTAATACAGGTACGCCGTTCGTCACAGACGAACGCGCCGTTACCGCCAGGCGCGATCCTGACGTCTTGTATGTCGCGGCTGTGATAGTAACGGTGTCGTTCAGGGGCTTGACCGTTACGTTCGTGGTGGCCGAAGCGCTTGACCCTAACGCGTTCGTTACCCCGAGTCGGAACGAGAGAGCCATAGCCGCCTGGCCCGGCGCCATGACAGGCGCAACGAAAGAGGGCGAAGCGGACACCGGGTTGTCGAGAACCACCGCTGTGCCTGCCGTCTGACTCCACTGATACTTCAGCGGCTGGGCGGCGGCACCGTTCGGGTCCGTGGCACTGCCGGTGAGGTGCACCTGTGCCCCTCCATTGGCTGATTGATCGGGACCAGCATTCACCACCGGGGCCCGGGGGCCGCTGACCGTAATCGTGGTGGTGGCCACTCCGGACGAGGCGAAACCATTACTGACCACCAACTGGAACGTCAGCACCGCCGACGTGGAACCCTGGGGCAGTGCCGGCGCCGTGAAGTACGGCTTGCTGAGTTGCGGGTCCTGAAGAACGACAGACGGACCACTCGCCTGGACCCACACATAGCTCAGAGGAAGAGCGGGAGTATTCGTATCCGTGCTGGCCGAGCCGTCCAAAGACACTGTTACTCCTGCATTCACAGTTTGGGGCGCGCCGGCGTTCGCGTTCGGGTTCGTGAGCACAGTACCAGCTGAACCACATGCTCCAGGCGCAGGCGCGGCGGAGCCGGGCCATGGGCTGAGTTGGCCGATATCGCCAATTTTAGTGGCAGACGCGTTGGTTCCCGCCCCGAAATAAGGGCCAGAGCCGCCCACCAGGAAAGGGAACTCCTGCAGAGGCAGGGGCACCTGGGGGCTGCCAGCCACCAGATTTTCCGGGAAAATAAATTCGAAGTTTGGCGCATGGTACTGGCCGGCAACGAGCCCATTTGCATAGGTCTGCGCCCTGGGCAGGACTGCATCGACCGACTGGCCCATAATGAAAGCGCGGCTGGCTGCCCGCATCTCGCGCGTGGCCGGCAGGAAATTGCCCACGGTGGTGCGCAATCGCGCTCTGCCCTTCTTGCCCCCTACGGGTGGCCCGAACGGGTCCGCCGAGCCGTAAAAGCGGCTCTTTTGTGCCCCACAGGCGTCCACGTCAATCGCATAAAAATCGACCAGTTGACTGGAATCCGTCGTCACGGCGGTAACGACAAGCTTTTCTACCGCTTCCTGCGGGAAAAGCGGATTCGGAGTACCAGCCACTCCCAGCCGCATGTCCTCTATCGCGACGTAGACCGGGAGAGTTCCGGGCGCGGTGAAAATACCCAGGCTAGCCACGATGGTATGCGCTGAGATGTACTGCGATCCAGAGGGGTCATTCACAAGAGTGCCTGAGAAGGTGATGTAGTCGTTCAGTTCGAAAGGCGCTTGTTGCGTGGCGTCCGGAGGGGGCGTGGGCCCGCCGGCTACCGGCGTGGGCGGTACGGCCGGCGGAGGCGGCATCGTATAGACGGTCTGATACCCGCCTGTAACCGGATCGACCGGCCGATTCCACTGTGGGCACAGCGAATCGGTAGCGACTCCAGGGTCAAATCGGGGAATACACATGGGATAACCGGTGTCCGTCCTTATCGTCGGGTTGTCTTCATCAGCCGTGAAACGCTGGTCGGGAGTTTGGGACAGGCCGTAACGCCCCACCGGAGTGTTCATTCTTACCCGGGTACCTGTGGGGCCATTCATGGTGGAACTGACCCATAACTCGCCTTTTGCATAATCGATGAAATTAATATAGCCCTGGCCGCTGTTCAGCGACTGCTGTGACATGAAAATGAGCGCAGCAATGTACTGATCGGTGCTGCCGCTCACGACGCGGTTGCCAATCACCGTCACTTCGTACGTGGCGGCCGGAGCGGGAGTGTCGCCTAAAGCAAGCCCCGTCTGCGGCCCTGAGGGTGTATTTAGCCCATATGGACCGGTGGAGCATGGCAGCCCGTTGCCCGTGCAGGAAAGCGCGGGCGCGCTGCCGGAAGGGGCGAGTTTGAACAGTTCGTACCAGGTAAGAGCAAAAGCCGGCAGCTGAAAAATGGTGTTGCGCGGAACGACGATTGTGATTCCGTTTACTGTGATTGTTCCGCCGGAGGACACGTCCGACGAATTGTCGAGCGTCGCTTTCTGAATGAACCCGACGATGTTGAACGGAGACACCGGCTGCAGGGTTTTGACCGGGGGTGTGACGGGGACGAAGGTGGGAAGCCGCGCAGCTACGCCACCCGGTTTGGCTCCCGACGCAGGAACAGGTATAAGGAAGCCGAAAACGGATAGCATTGCGCCGATACAGCCGGCGATGGAACGATTTACGAAGCTGTTTGTGTACATGGTGTGATTGCCAGTCAGAAAGTCGGTTGAATTACTGCAAACCTGCATCGAAAGACGTGATTGGTCCCAGGCCCTTAACAGCCCTCCCGTCCTTGCCCACGGCCGGCAGC
>JAUZEU010000822.1 GCA_030838885.1 Bryobacterales bacterium
GTGTACCGCGCTCACATCCACACCGGCGCTCGAAAGGCTGGCTTTCAGATGATCGGCAAACAGATCCTGCCCCACGCGCCCGATCATCCGGACGTTTACCGACCCCGCTCCCGCCTCGCCGCCGCGAACGCCTGGTTCGCGCCCTTGCCGCCCGGAGCCATCCGGAAGCTGTGGCCAAGCACGGTTTCGCCCGCAGCCGGAAGATGCTTCGTCCTCACGACGAAATCCATGTTCAGACTGCCGACAACCACTACTGCCGGTTTCATCAATGGGGGGTTATTTATTGGGATCGATGCCGTACTTCTTCAGCTCTTCGGCATAATAACGCTTCTGCAGAATGTCCCACTCTTCGCTGCCTTCGGGAATGTCGCGCTTCATGGAGCGCACCTTATCCCGCGCGGCCTTGTCGGACTTTTCTTCCAGCTGCAGAATGTCGGTGAACACCTTCACAATCTCAAGGCGCGCATCGTTGGGATCCTTCTTCATGCGGAGATCGCGGCTCTTGCGCATCGCCGTAATCAGCTTATGCGAAATGTCGGTGATCTTGTCCCGCGACAGCTTCATCTGGTCGCCCGTATCCCGCCCGGACGCCCTGACGATCTTGCGTTGCTGTACCATGGCGTTCTTGGCTTTGCGGAACATGTCCTGATAACTGATGCCCTCGCGGCGCATGTAATCGCTGTAGTCTTCCAGCTTGTCGCGCACTTCGTCGTTCAGCCGGTCCTCGGCGTCCAGTTCATCGGCGATAACGTTATTAACCAGCTCCGCTACCCTTTCAGGTGCGGCTGTTTCGATCGTGCCCGGAGCGAGCCGTCGCACGATCTGGCGGGACAAATATGTTACAAATTCGCGGGGAAGAAGCATCCTGAACTATGTCGACGAGAGGTCTTCGTCAGTGTATCATCTGAAGTTATTGCAACCGGTTCAGTCTCGTGATAAATCCAGTACCGACAGCTGGCTCCCTTCCGTTTCTATGCTGCTTGTTTCCTTCATCAGCTACGTGGACCGGAACACCCTCGCCATTCTCGCCCCCATCATCCTCCGCGACACCCACCTGAACGCAGAGCAGTACGGCTTCATCATCTCCTGCTTCTCCATCGCGTACATGTTCGGCAACCCGCTCTGGGGCCGCATGCTCGACCGGATCGGCGTGCGCCGTGGAATGACTGCTGCCGTTGGTCTCTGGAGCGTCGCTGCAATCGCCCACGCCTGGGCCACCGGCTTCTGGAGCTTCGGGGTTGCCCGCGCCGTGCTCGGGGCAGGGGAGGGCGCCACTTTCCCCGGGGGGCTTCGCACCGTCACGCAGACGCTACCCCCGTCGAAGCGCGGCAGAGGCCTCGCACTCGCGTACAGCGGCGGCTCCCTTGGAGCCATGATCACGCCCTTTATCGTCACCCCGATCGCACTGCGCTTCGGCTGGCACGGAGCCTTCTTCGTAACCGGCTCTCTCGGTTTCGCCTGGCTTATCCTCTGGCGCTTCGTGGGCAAGGGTGTGGACCGCCGCACCGAATACACCATTGCCAAACTCCCCTGGAAACACCCTGCTCTCTGGGCCTACATCGCCGCCTATGCATTGGGTGCCATGCCGCTCGGCATGATCATTTACGATTCCTCTTTGTACCTGCACGCCCGCTTTGGCTGGACTCAGGCCACCCTGGGGAAAGTTCTTTGGATTCCCCCATTTGGCTGGGAGGTCAGCTACTTCTTCTGGGGCGCTGTGGTCGACCGTTTCGGTCCGCGTTTCCGCTTACTCCTGTTCATTTGTCTGCTGCTCAGCCTGCCCCTTGCCTGGATGCACTCGCTCCCCTCCGGCCCGTGGGTACTCGCCGAGATGTTCCTGGCCATGTTCGCCCTCGCCGGCTTTCTGGTCCTTTCGGTCGCCTATGTGACCCGCGTCTTCCCAACCGACCATGCCGGTCTGCTATCCGGAATCGGTGCCGGATCCTGGAGCGCGGTTGTCGCCCTCACCAGCCCCTGGTTCGGCCGCCTTTTCGACCAGCACAACTACCAGATCGCTTTCCAAATCGCTACCCTGTTCCCGATCGCCGGGTACGCTCTGTGGCTGATCTTTTCGTCTTGCTATTCTGATGAGGGAATTTTCATATGACGACGTCGTTCACTACGCCGACCAGCACCGAACGGCTCAAAGCTGCGCGCGCGGTCGGGCTTGAACCTGAGACCCTGATCCACGCCTTCCGCCTGATGCAGACCTCGCGGCTCATTGACGACCGCGAAATCCTGCTCAAGCGCCAGAATAAGATCTACTTCCAAATCAGCGGCGCCGGCCACGAGGCCATTCAGGTAGCCGCCGGTCTCGTGTTCAAAGCCGGGTATGACTGGTTCTATCTCTATTACAGGGATCGCGCTCTGGCTCTCACCCTCGGCATGACTCCAATTGACATGCTGCTGCAAGCGGTCGGTGCCGCTTCCGATCCTAGTTCAGGCGGCCGGCAGATGCCCTCTCACTGGAGTGACCCGGCCAGGAATATCGTTTCCAGTTCTTCCGCCACCGGAACCCAGTACACTCAGGCCGTTGGCTGCGCCGAGGGCCTTCGTTTCCTCTATCCCGATGACGACCGCGTCGTGCTCGTCTGCTCCGGCGAAGGCGCTACCAGCGAGGGCGAGTTCTGGGAGGCCATTAATCAAGCCTGCCTCAGCCATGCTTCCGTCGTCTTCCTGATTGAGGACAATTCGTACGCCATCTCCGTCCCGGTGGAGAACCAGACGGCCGGCGGTTCTATTTCGAAGCTGGTCAGTAACTTCCCGGGCCTGCTGACCATGGAGGTGGATGGTACCGATCTGGTCAACTGCTACCGGACGATGCGAACCGTGGCGGCTTACTGTCGTGAAGGCCACGGTCCGGCCCTTGTCCACGCTCATTGCACCCGGCCGTATTCCCACTCTCTTAGTGACGATGAGCGTCTGTACAAGACTCCCGCCGAACGGGAGGATGAAGCCTCCCGCGATCCTCTCGTTACCTTCAGGCAGTTCCTGATTGAAGAGGGCCTGATCGAGCAGCCCGAACTGGACGCGATCGTGCGCCAGGCGCAGCATGAAGTGCTGGAGGATTCCAAGCGGGCGCTCGCTGCCGCTGCACCGGCGCCCGAATCCGCCCTGGTTCACCTCTATTCCGAAACGGCCGACCCGACCACTTCTGCCTTCGATGTCCCGGCCCGCCCGCAGGGTGAGCCGAGGACAATGGCCGACCTGATCAACGCCACCCTGAAAGAGGAGATGCGCCGCAACAGCCGCATGGTCGTCTTCGGCGAAGACGTGGCCGATTGCAGCCGGGAGGGCAACCTGCCCGCACTGAAAGGCAAAGGCGGCGTTTTTAAACTTACGGCCGGTCTGCAAACCGAGTTCGGCAGCCGGCGCTGCTTCAACTCACCCCTTGCCGAGGCCTCGATTATTGGTCGGGCCGCCGGTATGGCTGTCGTCGGCCTCAAGCCTGTGGTGGAAATTCAGTTCTTCGACTACATCTGGCCCGCCATGATGCAGATTCGCGATGAACTGGCCCCGCTGCGGTGGCGATCGAACGGGGGGTTTGCCTCCCCCATGGTGATTCGCGTGCCCATCGGCGGGTACCTGAATGGCGGCGCCATCTATCATAGCCAGTCCGGAGAGGTGGAGTTTACCCATATACCAGGGCTGCGTGTGGTCTTCCCATCCAACGCTGAAGATGCCGCCGGCCTTCTGCGCACGGCGATCCGTTGCGGAGACCCGGTGCTGTTCCTCGAGCACAAGAAGCTCTATCGCGAGATGTACAACCGCGCCCCGCACCCGGGCCCGGATTTCATGATCCCGTTCGGCAAGGCGAAGATCGTCAAGGGGGGTCAGTCGCTCACCGTTATCACCTACGGAGCCATCGTGCAGAAAGCAATGCAGGCCGCGCTGGACGTCGAACGCCGCAATCCGTCCGTCAGCGTTGAGGTGATCGACCTGCGAACGCTCAACCCCTACGATTGGGAAGCCATCCGCGCCAGCGTGGAAAAGACCAGCCGCGTCATCGTCGCCCATGAAGACACCCGCAGCTTCGGCTACGGTGCTGAGATCGTTGCCCGGATTGCCGACGAACTGTTTACCTTCCTGGATGCGCCCGTGAAACGAGTGGCCGCCATGGACACCTGGGTGGGCTATCATCCGCAACTTGAAGCGCATATTCTGCCTCAGACTGACGATCTGGTCCGTGCCATCGACCAGTTGCTCGCCTGGTGATTTTTTTCAGGTACTGTAACGCCCGGTACAGCATCGGCACTAAGTAATCGGAAAGCAGCTATCAGAAGCAGCTCCCGGTATCGGTCTATTGTCGGAGGCAGGCTGGTAACGAATTCTGTAGGCCAGGAAGGGGAGTGCTCGGGGGCGCTTCCCTTTTTGCGTGCGATAGACTCTCGGATGATGCAAACCCGAAGAGACTTTCACAAACTAGCCGCAGGCGCCCTGGCCAGCGCCGGCCTTCTCGCCGCTAAGCCAAACTCCGTAGTCCGCGGCGTCCAGATCGGCGCCCAATCCTACAGCTTCCGCACAATGCCGCTGGACGACGCCATCAAAGCCATGGCTACCATCGGGCTCAGCGAATGCGAACTTTACCAGGGCCATGTGGAACCAGCCGGCCTCGATCGCGCCGCTATCCGGAAATGGCGTGAAACCGTCGACCTGGACCACTTCCACAAGGTCGCTGCCAAATTTCAGTCCGCCGGTGTTCAGCTTTACGCCTACAACTACAGCTTCCGGCCCGACTTCACTGACGCCGAAATCCAGCGCGGCTTCGATATGGCCAAGGCTCTCGGCGTTAAGTACATCACCGCCTCATCCACCGTTCCAATGGGCGAGAAGCTCTTCCCCTACTGCGAAAAGAACGGCATCGTAGTCGCATTCCACGGGCATTCCCGTATGACGGAAGGTGAATTCGCCACGCCCGAAAGCTTCGCCAAGGCGATGGAAGGCCGCTCCAAATGGATCAAGATCAACCTCGATATCGGCCATTTCTGGGCAGCGGGCTTCGATCCGGTCGAGTTCCTTGACAAGCACCACGCTGACATCGTCACGATTCACATCAAAGACCGCAACAAGAACCAGGGCGACAATGTGCCCTTTGGTGAGGGCGACACTCCGATCGGCCCCGTCCTGAAGCTGCTGCGGGACAAGAAGTACCACATCCCCGCCAATATCGAATACGAATACAAGGGCGCCGCCGACCCGCAAACCGAAGTCGCGAAGTGCTACCAATACTGCCGCAAACTGCTGGAATCCTGATCGGTTAATCGCGCAGCCAGTCCTGCGAATGCTTCTCCAAAGCAATTCGCACCAACTGGCTGCGCGTCCTCACCCCGGTTTTATCAAACAACTGCTGCAGTACGGCCTTGACCGAACTCTCTGACAACTCCAACCGCGCCCCAATCTCCTTATTCGTGAGCCCTTCAAACACAGCCTTCAGCACCGCCCGCTCCCGTACTGTCAGGGCGTCCCCCGCATGCTGCTCTTCCGCCCGCGCGCTGGCGCCAGTCACCAGCGACTGCACGGCCCGCGAATCCAGCCACATCTCTCCCCGCGCCACTTTGTGAATCGCCTCCACCAGCTGCGCAGGCGGGCTGTGCTTCAGGAACACACCTGCCGAGCCGCTCTCGAAAGCCCGCAACGTTCCGGTATCGCTCAGCCCCGCAGTCACCATCAGGATCCGCGTCATCAGCCCCAGCCGCTTTGCTTCGTCCAGCAAAACCGTGCCCTGCTCATCGCCCAGATCGTAATCGAGCAGCACCACATCCACGGGCCCGCGCCGCAGCGCCTCCAGAGCCTCTGCCACCGTCGCGCACGTCCCCGCAATACTGAATTCAGGCTCGGCTTCGAGTAAACGGCTGAGACTCTCCCGGAACAGACTGTGATCGTCCACCAGCAGAATCCGTATCTGTTGCTGCATAGTTATCTTTCTCTGAAAGCACGCGCGACAATTCGACAATGAAGCTGCTGCCGACCGTCTCCGGTTCATACCTCAGTTCGCCCCGGAACGACCGCATGAATGCCCGCGACAGATATAGCCCCAATCCGGTCGCCTGCGCCTGCTGCTGAAAAGGCCGGAAGAGCCGCTCGGGGAACTGCACGCCGCAACCCGTATCGCGGAAGCGAATCGATACGCCTTTTGCATGCACTTCCGCAGTCACCTGCAACTCACGCATGGCGCTTTCCCGCATGGCCCGCTCGCTGTTGCGAGTCAGGTTCAGAAATACCTGCATCAGGCTCTGCCGGTCCGCCCACACCTGGGGCAGGGCCGTTCCCGCATCCCAGCGCAACTGCACCTCGTGCTCATGGAGAGATGACTCCACCACAATCCGTAACTCCTCCAGCAGCGACCCCAAGTCCAGGCTCGCCACCTGATCCGATGTCTTCCGCAGTTCCATCGCCGCGATCTTTTCCAGAGCAAGTATCAGGCTGCCCAGCGCTTCGAAATCCTTGTTGCCCGCCAGCGCCTCATCGCGCGCCAGGTTGGTATGCGCCATCGCGATCGCGCCGCAGACATTCCGAATCTCGTGTGAAACCGCAGCCACCAGAATCCTCGAACCGGTCAGCAGTTGGTTCAGGCTGACTTCCTCCCGATTCCGCAGATCCTCAGAGGTATCCACCACCATTGCCGCCAGGCGCGCTCCCGCGCTTGTCTGGTACGTGGAAAACCAAATATCCGCCAGAAATACCTCACCCGATTCCCGATGTCCCCGGCACTGCATGGCCGTTCGGAATGCTCCGTGGTTCCTGTCGGGAGACGGCACATGTGTCAGCGATGGCAGAAACGCATGAATGGATCGACCCTTCAATGTGCCGGCCGCCACTCCAAACAACCGGTGTGCCGCCTCATTCGCCAGCAGAATACAACCGTCCGCCGTGGCGGTGAAAACGGCCGCCGGGCTGCTGTCGACCAATACCTTGAGCTGTTCGTCGGCCTCCGCCCTTGCAGCGGCTTCACGCTCCATATCCTCCAAATGCCGCAACGCGAGCTGACGGCTCCGCCCCGCTTCGTAAACGAAGAGTCCCATGCAAAGGAAGGCCGCAAAAACCAGAATGTCGCGGGGAACGGCCATCAGCGAAAACCAGTCGTAGTTGTCGAACAACTCGGTCAGCACCGCGCATACAGCCGCCGACAGCCCGATCTGCCACCGGTTCAGAACACTGCCCACCAGCAACATCGGAAACAGGTACAGGAATCCCAGTGGAATATTGCCCTGGATGCGCCAGTCTGTCAAGGCAATAGCTGCCGTCATGACACCCGCGCGCGTCAAAACGGCAGCGCGGCTGCCTCGAGTGAAGAATGACAACATGGGTGGAAGCTTCATTCTAAGCCGCGCTCCAAGGGGCAGATAGCTGAGCAGCCGAAAGATGTCAAGCCGTTGACTGAAAGATAAACGCGCGGGCTGAAAGATACTCAGGCGTCCCTGGCTGCGACCGCTACATTGGAAGTTGGTCCTGAAATTTCCCCTTGTAACCCTACGGCTCTGCGCGACGCTTGCCCTGGGGAGTTGTCTTGTGGGCGGTCTGTTTGCTCAGCAACCTCTGACATGGCAGCAGCT
>JAUZEU010000004.1 GCA_030838885.1 Bryobacterales bacterium
ACACCCATGAAGCACCAGGCGAAAAGGGTGTCGAAGCCACCGTTGTCAAGGTAACTCCCGACAAGGTCTTCTTCGATATCGGCCAGAAGATTGAAGGCGTTCTGCTCGCCTCGCTGCTGCGCGATGAGAAAGGCCTTATTGAGGTCAAACCTGGAGATGTGGTCCATGTTGGCGTCAACGGCCGCAATGAGGAAGGGTTCATCGAGCTTTCGCTGATTAAAGTGGAGCGGCCGAAAGACTGGTCGGGCCTGCAGAAAGCATTCGACGAGAAGCTGACCATTTCGGGCGTTGTGACGCAGGTGATCAAGGGCGGGCTGTCGGTCGATATCGGGATGAGGGCGTTCATGCCGGCCTCCCGTAGCGGCGCGCGGGACGTTCCTGAGATGCAGACGCTGGTGGGGCAGGAGATTGCCTGCCGCATCATCAAGCTCGATACCGAAAAAGAAGATATCGTGGTCGACCGGCGCGTGGTGCTCGAAGAAGAGCGCGCGAAGGCGAAAGAGTCGCGGTTTGGCGAACTGCAGGTGGGCACCGTTGTACACGGAACTGTCCGCAGTCTGCTGGATTACGGCGCATTTATCGACATTGGCGGCGTGGATGGCATGCTGCATGTGGCCGACATTTCTCACGGGCGCGTGAACAAACCTGCCGATGTATTAACAATTGGCCAGGAACTGGATGTCAAAATCCTGAAGGTTGACGCGGGCAAGAGGCGCGTTTCTCTCGGGCTGAAGCAACTGGCTCCAGACCCTTGGACCACGGCTGAGGAAAAGTACCACGTGGGCGACCGCGTGAAGGGCACTGTGGCACGCGTGACGGATTTCGGCGCGTTTATCGAGTTGGAAGCGGGGCTGGACGGGCTGGTTCATCTCTCGGAGATGTCCTGGTCGAAGAAAGTTCGGAAGCCAGGCGATCTGCTGAAACCGGGCGATACGGTGGAAGTAGTTGTTCTGGCTGTCAATCCGGCGGACAAGCGGATTTCGCTGGGACTGAAGCAGGCGCTGGGCGATCCGTGGGAAGAAGTCGAGAAGAAGTACGCGGTGGGCGCGATTGTGGAAGGTCCTGTCACGCAACTCAAGCAGTTTGGGGCTTTCGTGCAGGTGACTGAAGAAGTCGAAGGCATGATTCATGTCGGCGACATCGTACATGAGAAGCGCATCAACCATCCGCAGGATGAGTTGAAGGTGGGCCAGGTGGTCCGCGCCGTGGTGCTGGAGAACGATCGCGAAAAGCGCCGGTTGCGGCTTGGTCTGAAGCAACTGCAGCCAACCTCGCTCGATGAGTACATCACGGAGCACAAGGAAGGCGACGTGGTCACGGGCCGCGTGGCTGACGTGAAGGGCTATCGGGTCACGGTGGAACTGGGCGAAGGCGTCCAGGTGCACTTTAACGTGGCTCAACCTGAGCAGAAGCAGGAGCAGCGGACCGCTTCAGTGGACGTTTCGGCGCTGTCCTCCATGCTGGCGAGCAAGTGGAAGGGCGGCGGAACGGGGCCATCGACGGGTGGCGATTCCGCGCCGAAGCGGGAAGTTCCCAAGACAGGGCAGGTTCGTAGCTTCCGAATTACGAAACTGGACGCAGAGAAGAAGAAGATCGATCTGGAACTGGCGGAATAAAGGCTTTGCGAGCGCTTCCTCAGGCGAGGGAGCGCTTTGCTTCGGTAATCTGGTCCGCATGTCTGCGTGGGTGTACCGCCATAATCAGCAACAATTCATAACCGTTTACCGGCCCGAATAACGGATGGGCCGCCGTGATGCGAAACAGGTCGGATTCGGTTTCTTTCGCAAAACGAATCGTTTGTTCCCGTGCTACCGCGAACTGGTTCAGGGCCTCGCTGACATTGGCGAAGCGCCCGGTCGGTTGCGCCCGTTCCGGGCTTTTCCGCGGATTTTCGCGGCTGGTCGCTCCCAACCTGATCATCGCCTCCCTCTCAGGGTTTTCCAGGGACACATCCACCGGCGTGGCTGCATTTAGCAGGCGGAACATCCCGTTCTCGGCAATCGCTACGTGCTCGATTATCTGAAAGACCGACCATCTGTCCGGTCCTGGAGTTACGGCAATGTGCTCCGAAGGAACCGCGGAGACTGCGGCGTGAAAACACTCGCAGCTTTCTTCGAGAATTCTCACGATTTCGGCTCTGCGCTCGGGCGACATGTTGATAAGCTTAACAGCGCTCAGGATAACTCATGAAACGTTGCATAATCCTTCTCGCCTGCACGCCCGTACTATCGCTTAACGCCGCCGAAAAAATCACTACCGCAGCTCCGAAACTGATCGTCGAAGCGGGCGCGAGGGAAGGCCCGTCGTGGGACCCCGGCACCGGGTATCTGTACTTTGTCTCGGGAAACAATGTGAACCGTCTGAAGCCGGAGGGCGACGCGAAGCTGGAGGCTTTCCGCACGGACGCGCCGGGCGCCAACGGCACGCTGATCGATCCGGAGAGTCGTGTGCTCGTCTGTGAAGCCGGGGGCCGGCGGGTGACGCGGACGGAAAAAGATGGCACGCTTACCGTGCTGGCCGACAGTTTCGAAGGCAGGAAGCTGAACTCGCCCAACGATCTTTCGCTTGATTCCAAGGGCCGCATCTACTTTACTGACCCTCGCTATGGCCGGACCGACACGATGGAGATCCGCGATAGTGCGGGAAAACCAGTGGAGGGCGTGTACAGGATTGATGCGCCTGGTAAGATCACGCGGATTCTGACCCATGAAGTGGAACGCCCGAACGGGATTTTGGTGTCGCCCGGCGACCGCTACCTCTATGTCGCGGATAACTACAACAACCGCGTAGGCGGCCCGCGCAAGCTTTACCGGTTCGATTTGAAGGCGGACGGCACGGTTGATGGAGCCAGCCGCAAGCTGATTTTCGACTGGAAGGGCGCCCGTGGTCCGGACGGGTTCAAGATGGACCGGAAGGGCCGCCTGTATGTGGCTGCGGGGCGGAATAAGGCGAACGACTTTGAGACTGCGGATGAGTTTAAGGGCGGGGTTTATATCCTGTCCCCGGAAGGCAAGCAGCTGGAATTCATTCCGTTTCCGAAGGATGAAACGACCAACTGTGCTTTTGGGGGCAAGGATCTGAAAACCTTGTTTGTTACGACTGGCGATCAGTTGTGGAGTGTGCGGGTGGGAACGCCGGGAAGAATCAGCGCTCAGAAGTAGAGCAAACTCAAGCCAGATGACTGAGCGCGCCACCCCTTGCCACGGCACTCTCCCCCGAGATCTACCGCCGGAATCACGCGCCAGCCAATCCGTCTGACCCTGTTGTAACTTGAGAAGGGCAGCTTGCGCCAGCGCTAAACGCGGGTGATGGAAGGCATTTCAACAGCTTTTATCTACTGTGGAATAGGCACTTTAGAGGGCGCGAGCGTGGGAAGTCTGTGGAAGATCTGTGCATAAAACAGGGGGCGCATGAAGTGTTCGGGCGTGAATGTGGCGACAGGGCAGCCTGTCTCGGTCGAGTTCGATCAAATGATCCGGGAAGTTCGGCCGGTGGAAGAAGCCGGGCTGGAGGGTGCCGAGGTCGATACGGACGTCTGGATTGCTCCCGGCTTCGTCGACATTCAGGTGAACGGTTTCGCCGGCATTGATTTCAATAATCCGCAAGCCTCCCTGGATGACATTTCCAAAGCTCTGGAAATGATTCTTTCGACAGGGGTCACGCGCTGCCTGCCAACGGTTATTACAGGCGGCCCCGATGAGATGGTCGCGTGCCTTAGAAACCTGCGGCGAGCCCAGCTGGAGGTGCCACACCGCCAGGCGATTGCGGGCTTCCATGTGGAGGGTCCGTTTATCGGTCCGGAAGACGGACCGAGGGGCGCGCACCCGCACAAGTGGGTGCGGCCGCCCAGTCTTTTTGAATACCAACGGTGGCAGGAGGCAACGGAGGGCAACATCCGGCTGGTGACAGTGTCGCCGCACTGGCCTGAGGCTGCGGACTGGATCTCAAGGGTCGTGAAGGATGGTGTGGCTGTGTCAATAGGGCATACCGGAGCCTCTGCCGCCGAAATCTCCGCTGCGGTGGATGCGGGCGCAACGCTCTCCACACATCTGGGTAACGGCGCGCACGTGGTGATGCGGCGGCATCCGAATTATCTTTGGGATCAGCTTGCGGAAGACCGGCTGAGTGCGAGCTTTATCGTGGACGGCATTCACCTGGGCAGCGCTTTTCTGCGGACTGCATTGCGCGCCAAGACCGTCCAGAGGACCGTACTGGTGACTGACGCATCCGCGCCGGCGGGAGCAGCGCCCGGGAGATATCACCTGGGAGAAGCCGAAGCGGACTACCTGCCTGATGGCCGCGTGGTGCTGGCGGGCACCGATAAACTCGCGGGTTCCGGGTTGAAGATGAACCACGGGGTGGCCAACATGGTTCACCTGGGCGGGATCACCCTGCGGGATGCGGTGCAGACCGCGACGGTGAATCCTGCGCGCATTATTCAACTGGAAGGGCGCATGCGCGGGCTGCAGGAAGGCGAGCGCGGCGACGTGGTGCTGTTCCGGATGAACGCTACGGTAGAAGTAGTTGCGGTTTATCTCGACGGCGAACTCGTGGGGTGAAGTTGCAATAATCAAACGTGGATTTTGATTACACTCCGGAGCAAATTCAACTGCGTCGTGAGGTTCGCGAATTCGCCGCTGCCGAGATCGCCCCTCGTGTTATGGAGTGGGACGAGAACCAGACGTTCCCGCTCGAGGTAATCAAAGAGCTCGGAAAACTTGGGTATATGGGTGCGATCTTCCCGGAGGAGTATGGGGGAGCAGGGCTCGGGTACGTCGAATATTCCATCATCATTGAAGAGTTGTCCCGCGTGGATGGCTCAGTGGGCATTATCGTCGCCGCGCACACGTCGCTTTGTTCCAATCACATTTACAAGGCTGGGTCGGAGGAGCAGAAGCAGAAGTATCTGACAAAGCTGACCTCCGGTGAATGGATTGGCTGCTGGTCGCTGACGGAGCCTGAAGCGGGGTCGGATGCGGCAGGCACCCGCACAACTGCGGTGCGCGATGGCGGGTGTTGGGTGTTGAACGGGGCCAAGACCTTCACCACCAATGCCCACTACGCTGATGTTTGTATTGGCATGGCGATGACGGATCGTACGGCCGCCCGCCACGGCATTTCGGCGTTCATTCTGGAAGCGGGGATGCCTGGGTTCCGCGCGGGCAAGAAGGAAAATAAGCTTGGTTTACGCGCCAGTGATACGGGCGAAGTGATCTTTACCGATTGCCGGCTCCCCGAGAGCCAGCTGTTGGGCAAGCAGGGCGAGGGTTTTGTGGACAGTCTGCGCATTCTCGACGGAGGGCGCGTTTCGATTGCCGCGCTTTCTATCGGGATGGCGCAGGGTGCTTACGATGCGGCGCTTAAGTACTCGAAGATGCGGAAGCAGTTCGGGCGGCCGGTGTCGGAGTTTCAGGCGATTCAGCACAAGCTGGTGGATATGGCGATGAAGATTGACGCGTCGAGGCTGCTGACTTACAGGGCCGCGCAGATGATCAATGCGGGGAAGCGCGTGACCCGCGAATCCGCCATGGCCAAGCTCTTCTCTTCGGAGGCGGCGGTCTGGATTGCAAACGAGGCGGTGCAGATTCACGGCGGGTATGGGTTCATCAAAGACTATCCGGTGGAGAAGTTTTATCGCGACGTGAAGCTGTGCACGATTGGCGAGGGCACCAGTGAGATTCAGCGCCTGGTAATCGCGCGGCAGTTACTGAAGGATTAGCGGGTGAATCTTCGCGAACTGGCGCGCGCTGCCACTGCAGTTGAGAATGGCGCTCCGTTGCCGAATGGGCTTGCGGACGGGCACGGTCTGGTGATCGGAGTGACAGGCCCGCCGGGGGCGGGGAAGAGCTCTTTGGTCGACGCGCTGATTGCTGCTTTGCGCGGGCGCGGCAAGACTGTTGCGGTGGTCGCGGTGGATCCCAGCAGCCGTGCTTCCGGTGGGGCGATTTTGGGCGACCGTATCCGGATGCAGCGGCATCATGCCGACTCCGGAGTTTTCATTCGGTCCATGGCTACACGCGGCGTATCGGGCGGTCTGGCGCGTTCGAGCGTTGGACTGGCGCATCTGTTTCGGGGGGCGGGTTTCGATTTCACGATTCTTGAGACCGTTGGCGTGGGGCAGGATGAGATTGATATTGCGGGGCATGCGGATGTCACGGTGGTGGTGCTGGTGCCTGGTATGGGGGACGATGTGCAGGCCATCAAGGCCGGGATTATGGAGGTCGCCGATATCTTCGTGATCAACAAGGCCGATCGCCCTGGCGTGGAGCAGACGCAACGTGAGATTGAGAGTATGTTGTCGCTGGGCCATGAAGCGGTTCCGATTTTTCGTACGGTGGCGATTGATGGCGTCGGGATTGAAGAGCTGACGGACGCACTTCAGGCGCGTAAAAGGAAGGTCCCGTCTGCGACTGGGAAGAGCGTGTGCAGCATCGATCATCTGGGCATTGCGGTCCGCTCGATTGAGGATGCATTGTCGTTTTATGCGGGGCAACTCGGCCTGGAAGTCGCTTCCCGGGAAACGGTAGAGCATGAGAAGGTTCGGCTCGCGATGTTGCCGGTGGGGGAATCGCGCATTGAACTTTTGGAAGACTGGAATGGCGACTCCACAATCGCGAAGTTCATTGAAAAGCGTGGGCCGGGGTTGCACCACGTCGCACTGCGCGTACCCGATCTGAATGCGGTGATTGCGCGGCTGGAATCGGCTGGTGTGCGGCTTCTGAGCCCACCGCAAACCGGCGCCGGCGGTCATACATAT
>JAUZEU010000049.1 GCA_030838885.1 Bryobacterales bacterium
CCGGAGTTCTGGTACGAATGGAAGAACCAACTTGCTGAGTTCGGGCGTGACTATCAGGCAGTCGCTCCCGACATGCGCGGCTACAACCTTTCTTCAAAGCCTGCCGAGGTCGATCAGTATCAGATCAAGTATCTGGTCGAAGACCTTCGCGCGCTGGCTGAAAAACTTGGTCACAAGAAGTTCATCCTGGTAGCCCACGACTGGGGCGGCGCTGTGGCATGGGCGTTTGCGATAGCTCACCCCGACTATCTCGAAAAGCTGGTGATCATCAACGCGCCGCATCCGGGTGTGTTCCAGCGCGAGTTGCGGGAAAACTCGGCGCAACAGAAAGCCAGCCAATATGTGCTCATGTTCCGAAGTGCGCAAGCGGAGCAAACTCTTTCAGCGAACAACTACGCGACGTTGGTGCAGGCAGTTTTAGGAGAAGGCTTGAAGACGGGTGTGTTCACGGAAGCGGACAAGCAAGCGTACATCGAGGCATGGTCGCAACCGGGGGCGCTGACCGGTGGGTTGAATTACTATCGGGCCGCGGGCGTCGTTCCCTCGACCGGAGGCAATACGCAAGCGACAAACTTTGGGGCGGGATTGTCATCGCTCGAAGTGAAGGTGCCGACTCTAGTCGTCTGGGGCGAGAAGGATACTTTCTTACTGACTGGCAACCTCGAAGGTCTCGATAAGTTCGTTCCGAATCTCACGATCAAGCGGATACCAGACGGAACTCACTGGGTCATTCACGAGCAGCCCGCATTGATTAACGAATACATACGCGAGTTCATCAGTCCGCGATAGCGGACGACTGACAATATAGCTGAGAAAAAAAGGTCCGTTTAGAAAGCGCACTTGTGCGCCTCGATCGCAATCAAGTTACCTGGGTGAATGGGGCCGTTTACGAATATCTGAGTGGTGTCGTGGCGGGCGCACAAGTGCGCTTTCTAAACGGATGGATTTTTCCCAACTCTTTAGCGCGAGGTGTACTGAACTCGTTGCGTGGTAAAGGTGGACCAATGTCACTTGCCATCGACCGTGAAAGCTAACAGCAGATTGCCGGGCTGTCCGACGATGCGACCGTAGCCCGAGTTTGTATAGAGCACGCCATTGGCGATTGTCGGTCCGCCGCCATCCAGAGCGCCGCCCCTCGTCTCACCGCCATTCACAGTTGCGAGCGGCAAGGCCGTGTCGTAGTCCCAGATGATCGTACCGTCCCTGGTCAAGTACGCGCGCAGGTGCCCGTCCGTGGTGCCGGAAAAAACCACGCCTGGAATCAGAGTCGCCGCTGCCGATTGAGAGTTGTTGCAGCGCACCTTACCCCAACTGCAATTCGCAGCGGGAGCGGGTACGTGCCATAACTGCTTGCCGGTGGAGATTTGCAATGCGGTGATGCCGGGTTTGCGACCCGCTCCAAACACGTCCGCGACCGGGACATAGACGTTCTGCTCATCGGCTGCGAACCCCCACTCGATGCCGCCCAACGCGCCGCCTGTACCCAGTCTCACTTGCCACAGAATCTTGCCCTCATGATTCGGATCAAGTGCGTAAATCACGCCCGATTTCTGGCCGGCCAGGATCACCTGTTTGCCGCCGGGCAGTGTGCGCAGAATCGGTGAGCTGCCAAAGTCGTAATCAGGTCCTGCCTCTTCAGGGCAGTTGCCCACTCCCGGTTGGCGACAGCCCACCAGGAAGTTGTCTTTGGGAGTGACCTGGTTCACCCACTTGATCTTTCCTGTGTTCATGTCGAGCGCAATGATCGCATCAGAGTGGGCGGTCGGGACATCGGTGTAGGAATTGCCGGTGCCGACGTAGATCACTTTGCGTTTCAGATCAAGAGTTGGTGCTGACCATATCGCGCCACCGGCTGGACCATACATTTGGGTCCCGGATGAATTTTTCTTGAAGGGCTTAGGTTCCTCATGGACTGTGAAACTTTTCCAGAGGATTTCTCCGGTAAAGGCGTCGAGTGCGACGAGGCTGCCGCGGAACTTGCAACATTCATATTTCGCGTCTGTTCCGGTGACCTCTTCAATGGAAGAAACGGGTACGTAGAGGCGGTTGCGATAGAGCACTGGGGACCCCGTTATTCGGGACAGGCGATGCTCCTCAACCTTGGTCTTCCAGAGCAGCTCGCCGGTAGCGGCGTCCACGGCCTGGACATTTGATTTGTGATCGCCGAAATAGAGCGCGAACTTTGCCTTAGACGCGGCAGGCAACGGGCCGACGATCATGGCCGGGCGCAGGCCCGCGCCCGCGTTCACCGTCCAATATGTACAGCCCGTCTGCGCGTTCAGGCTATACAGCTGGCCCACTTCGGTGGTGACGAAAAGGCGGTCGCCGACGATCGTCGGCTGACCAGTGGCCATCGGGCCCGGATGAGCCCAGGCCCACTTAACCTTCAGCCTCGGGACATCTTCAGGCTTGATTCCTGGCTTAGGCTGGTAACGGGAATTGTCCAGATCGCGCCCCCAGCCATTCCACTGCGATCCGTTGAGGTTGATCGGCCCAGCGAGATCTTTGCAGAGATTTTCATTCAGACTTCCCTGAACGCTCGCGCCCGTCGGTTTCCCGGTGACATAAACCGCCAGCGCGCGAATCTGATCGGCAGTCAACTCGTATGCCCATTCCTTCATCGTGCCGGTAGTCAGCGTCCGGATAACGTCTTCCGTAGACTGCCTCGCGATCAGGGATCGCGGTGGGATACGATCCTTCGGCCGGTCATGGCACGCCGAGCACCTCTCTTTGTAAGTCTGCGCGCTGGCCGAATCGGTTGGCGGGCGTTGTTCTTGCTCCCCGGCATCGTTAGCACGAGTCAAAATCACTACCGAGAAAAGCACCAGAGCGAATAGGATGATGATTATCTTACTGCGCACTTTTGTTTGATCTCCATCAGCTCCCCTCGACAGCACGGGGTTGTTCCCAAAAATCGTTTCTTGGTTTTTGCCCGCGACAAAATGAATACGATCCACGAACCAACACGAACGAGCACGAATAAGACACCAGGCAACTTGTTCGAGTCATTCTCGTGGATCGGTCTTTTGCCCAGGCCCACGTTTTCAAGAGGTTCTCAGGTCAACTCGAACTTGCGCGTTCAGGCGCCGCATGCCGCGCAGCCAACGATCATAATCGTCACCCTTGCGCCGGAAATAGTCCGCGACCTCCGGATGCGGCAGGATCAAGAAGTGTTCTTCGGCTAGCCCTACTACCACTGCCTCAGCGACGTCTTCCGGCTCTATCGCGCCCGCTCGCAGGAAACTCTCCCGCTCGCCGTCCGCGCCGAGCAACATCTGTGTGCGGACTCCCAGCGGACACAAACACGAGACGTTGATTCCTGCGTCTCCGTGGGTTATCGACAGCCACTCAGCAAAGGCAACGGCCGCGTGCTTAGTCACCGAATACGGCGCCGCGCTGACATGAGTCAGAAGTCCAGCCGCCGAGGCCGTGTGCATCAAGTAGCCTGCGCCACGCGCCAGCATCCCGGGCAGTACCGCCCTCGCCGAGTAGATGTGAGACATCACGTTCACATCCCAAATCTGCTGCCACGCGTCGTTCGGGACTTCCGCCCCACCGGCCACGCCACCAATCCCCGCGTTGGCACAGAAGAGATCAATCGGCCCATACGCTTCGATAGTTT
>JAUZEU010000071.1 GCA_030838885.1 Bryobacterales bacterium
GGAAAGTCTTCTCACGCAGACGGTGCTGCGTAATATGAAGCACCTCACCGGCAGGCCGGACCAGGGCATAGTGAGCGGCCGTTTCCGCAGTGGCGGCCGGGACATTCTCAAATTCGAACGTCACCACGTCCACACCGGAGGCGAACTCGCGCACACGGTCCAGATCTTCGTAGGGCGCGTCGATCTCCACATCCGCCACCTGACCGGTCGGAGTATCGCGATCCGGTGAATACGTGTGGACCCGGTATCCCATCCGCCGCGCCGAGATGGCGAACATGCGGCCAAGCTGGCCGCTGCCCAATACTCCGATCGTCGAGCCGGGAAGGACGGGTCTCAAAGCAGAGTGTCTTCCAGAACCTTGCGTCGCTGCACTTCACGGAAGGCCAGCAGCTTGTCGCTCAGACCCTCGTGTTTATTGGCCAGAATCGAGACGGCCAGCAGTGCCGCGTTCTTCGCGCCAGCGGTGCCGATCGCCAGGGTCGCGACCGGAATGCCCGCCGGCATCTGAACAATTGAGAGCAGCGAGTCAAGGCCCCTGAGCGCCTTACTTTCCACTGGCACGCCCAGCACCGGAACGGTTGTGTGCGCCGCCGTCATACCTGGCAAATGCGCCGCGCCGCCCGCCCCCGCAATAATAACTTCGATTCCCCGCCCTGCCGCGCCCGACGCAAACTCAGCCATCAGTTCAGGCGTGCGGTGCGCCGATATAATGCGGCACTCATGCGGCACGCCGAACTGCGTCAGTACCTCATCGGCCGCGCGCATGGTATCCCAATCCGACTTGCTGCCCATGATCACGGCAACAAGCGGAGTTACAGCAGCGGGCGGCGTGACAGTCTCGTCCGCCGCCGCTGCTGCCGGATTACTGGCCCTGCGCGAGTGTGAAGCCCGGCTTGCCATCGAAGGTACGCAGACTCTCCGTTTTGACGATGTCGTAACCCGCAGCCGTTACCATCTGGTAAAGACCGACGATCTGTGCATGCGAAACCGGTTTCCCGCCCGCCTCAAAACGGCAACGGTAGTTGTCGATGACGAACGTTTCCGACATGCCGCCCGGCCACACTATGGTGCCGCGCGAGTCGATCATCTTCAGGGTCAGCCCCTCGTTCTGAACCTTTTGCAGTTCATCGCCGAATGCCTGCGGCGCCTGGTTCTTCGAACCCAGGTAGAAGTCGACGCCAACCACTTCGACGGCCGGCAAGACGCGCATCGGATCCGGAACCCACTCCAGCCGCTCAGACTGTGCGCCCGCATAACTGATGGCCTTCAGCTTCTCGGGCTTCTGTCCCAGGCGCGCCACCACTGCTGCCGCAAATTCCTTCGTGCCGACTTTCTCCCGGCTCACACCCTCGGCAAAGATGTCGTAAGTGTGGATGCCGTCTTCCAGCGTGCGCAGCCATGCGTTGTGGATGCGTTCCGCCACTTCCCACTGGCCGATGTGCACCATCATCATCACGCCGCCCAGCAGCAGCCCGGAAGGGTTCGCCAGGTTCTGACCCGCGCGCCGCGGTGCTGAACCGTGAATCGCTTCGAACATCGAGGCAGCCGTGCCCACGTTTGCCGAACCGGCAAGCCCGACCGAACCCGCAATCTGCGCCGCCACGTCAGAGAGAACATCGCCGTAGAGGTTTGGCATTACCAGCACGTCGAACGCTTCCGGCGTATCTGCCAGTTTCGCTGCGCCGATGTCGACAATCCAGTGCTCCTGTACAATCTCCGGGTACTGCGCGCCGATCTCGTCGAACACCTTGTGGAAGAGTCCGTCGGACATCTTCATGATGTTGTCCTTCGTAAAACAGGTGACCTTCTTGCGGCCATTCTGTCTCGCGTACTCGAAGGCGAAACGCACGATCTTTTCACTGCCGGGCCGTGAGATGAGCTTCAGGCTCTGCATCACATCGGGGCTCAGCTGATACTCGATACCCGCGTACAAATCCTCTTCGTTTTCGCGGACAATCACCACATCCATGCCGGGATGCTTCGTGTCCACGTAAGGCGCATACGCCACGCAGGGGCGAACGTTGGCGTAGAGGCCAAGGCGCTTCCGCGTGGTGACGTTCAGGCTCTTGTAGCCGCCTCCCTGAGGAGTCGTAATCGGGGCCTTATAGAAGACCTTGGTGCGGCGCAGCGATTCCCACGCGCTGGGCTCCATACCCGCGGTATTGCCGCTCAGGTAGACCTTTTCGCCGACCTCAATGGTCTCAATATCGATCGCCGCGCCAGCTTCCTGGATGATATGCAGCGAGGCCTCCATGATCTCGGGGCCAATGCCGTCGCCATGCGCGACTGTAATCGGGGTTCTGTTACTCATTATGGTGAACAGCCATCATATCAACGGGGTCCAACGCACATCACAGGCGCGTTACTCGCCGAGCTTCCAATGCTCAACTGCACCGGCATATCGCCCGTCGCCAAGCCGACAGGTGTTACGAATTTCACCTGCACAACCCCGCCGCCGTTGGCACCAGCCCCGCAAACGATCTGCCCATCCTGCCCGCCCACTGTCACCTGAGTGGAGAGTTTTCCCTTGAGAGCGGCAACACCGGCGCAAGAGCACCAGTAGCTACCGGATTGTCCACCGGCCCGGACCCGATCGGATACATCACGGCGAACGTCCCGGGCGCTGCACAGTCCGTTACGGAATTCACGGTCGAGTCATCGTTCGGCACCACCGCGCGATTCCCCGTTATAAGTGAGAATGCTCCGCGCAGCCGTCTGCACCTTCAGCCTGACTGCCGGGCTGTCGCCTGCTTTGGCGACATGTACACCAGCGGCACGGGCGCCTCGTTCACAGTGATCTGAGTCGAACCTTACCCCGGAAACACACCCCCATTTCCGTCTGAATCAGGTCTTGCGCGCCAGGAACCAGAGTCCATCCACTCCGTGGAGCAACCTGTGCGGCACAGCGGCCAGCCAGCTAAAGCAGGCATACGAAGGGCTCAATCATAGTAGCTTCATTATGGCCCGCTAATGAGTTATCCACCTCAGAACTTCCTATGCAATTCAGCGATATTCGACCCTGTTGCCCACGCGATCGCTAACGCGCCCCTCGAAGCCCGATCAGCCAATGCCCATGAACAGGTCCTGGCAGAACTCCGCCTATCCGAGCTGTTCCAGGTTCAAACGCTCCTTTAGCCGCCCACTCGCCGCTTTATTCCGCTTGAGATCGTCCAAATGGATCAGGTTGACAGGAACTCCACTGAGTTCGGATTTCAGTCGCCGCCCGTAACATTCGGTGAAATCGACGCCGGAGATCGTAGTCAGAATTCCCAGCCGCACAGGCGGCACGCCCATTCGTATGATTCGGCCCGGCTCCACAAATGACTGAGCATCAGCCTTCGTGAATCCGAACTCGCGTAAGACCTGCGCCACCCGAGCCGCATTGCCCGCGTCAATTGCTATCCAGATGTCCAAATCCGCGGTAGCGCGCGAATATCCGTAATAGTTTACTGCGTAACCGCCAATTACCAGATACTCAACATCATTCGAGTTCAACAATCTCAAGAATTCTTTGAAGTCGGGTGGTAGCTGGATCCTAGCCGTAAATTATCTGTCGCATCAGTTCCAAAGCTTCCATTCGCTCAGCCGGAGACTCTTGCCGCCAGTAGTTCCGTTCGTTTGAATCGTCGTCCAGGGAACTGATCTCGTACGCCGAACGATCCAGTTTGGCTCCCTCAGCAGCGTTCATTTGGCTGGTCTACCGCTCGTGTCGCCCCGACGTACCTGGTCACGCTACCCTTTCCAATCACATGCATGCGCGGATTTCCTCCCAAATCCCCTGCAGCCGCCCTCCTCTGCACGCTAATCGGCTCCCCCGATACAATTGAGCTATTGAAACAGCGCGGCCACGCCGTGCGCCTCACCCCTGCAATCGGAGAAGTCGTCACAATCGGCATTGACGGACAATGGATCGAAGGGGCGCCCGACCGACGCACCAAAGGCTATTAAACCCATGCAAAGAATGCTGTCGACCCACGTGATCGTCAACCATCGGCTCACCACCGCATGGCTGAGCAAAGTTGAGCGGACCGGAATCGCCGCCGTCGAGATCTTCTGCGCCCCGCAGCATCTGGATTACCGCAATAAACCTCAGGTAGCCGAACTCGGCCACTGGTTCCGCGATTCGGAACTGAAGCTGCACTCACTCCATTCGCCGATGTATACGGATGACATCTGGGGGCGCACCGGGCCGCACACCCACATCAACATCACAGAACTGACCAAGGCGCTTCGCATCCAGTGGGTCGACGAAATCAAGCGCGCTATTGAAGTCGCGGAAGTCATTCCGTTCCGCTATCTCATCCAGCACCTGGGCGTCGGCGGGCAGGAATTTTCGGAGTACTCCATCGAGGCCGCGTTCCGCTCGCTCGAAGAGCTAACCATCTTCGCGGGCCAGAGGGGCGTCGAGATCCTTCTGGAAAACACGCCCAATGACCTCTCCACCGCCGAACGCCTTGAACTCTTCAATCGCATGACACACCTCAACCTGAACTACGTCTTCGACACGGGCCATGCCCACATGGGCGCGGGCATCGCGCAGGAGTTCGACGCCATGAAGGAGCGCATCCGTTCCCTTCACGTGCATGATAACGGTGGGAAAGAGGATACCCACCTGTTTCCCAACTCCGGCGCCGGCTCCATTGACTGGACCAGGACCATGGAACTCCTGCGATCCCGCTCCTCGCAATACCCCCTTCTCCTCGAACTCCGCGAAGTGCCCGAACAGGAAAACCCACTCACCGAAATTACTCGCGCCTTCGATTACCTCGAAGCCCTGGAAGCCTCACATGACTAACCGGATAACCATCGCCGAAGCCGCCCAACACGTTGGCGAAACCGTTGAGATCGCCGGCTGGCTCTACAATCTGCGCAAGTCGGGCAAAATCGTGTTCCCCATCGTGCGCGACGGCACCGGCCTCATGCAGGGCGTGGCGCTCAAAAACAATCTGCCCGAAGACGTTTTCGAAAATCTCAAACACCTCACCCAGGAATCTTCCCTGCTCGTCCGCGGCAAACTACGCGCCGAAGCCCGCGCGCCCGGGGGCTACGAGATGGATGTCGAATCCGTCGATATTCTTCAGAAAGTCTCGGAAGCCGACCCCTACCCCATCACCCCGAAAGACCACGGCGTCGAGTTCCTCATGGACCACCGCCATCTGTGGCTGCGCTCCCAGCGCCAGCACGCCATCATTCGCGTGCGCCACGAGATCATCAAAGCCGTCCGTGACTACTTTGATAACCATGGTTTTACCCTCGTCGATACCCCGATCTTCACGCCCGCCGCCTGCGAAGGGACCACCACGCTCTTTGAAGTGAACTACTTCGACGATGAGAAGGCCTATCTCACGCAGTCCGGCCAGCTTTACAACGAAGCGAACGCTATGGCCTTCGGCAAGGTCTACTGCTTCGGCCCCACCTTCCGCGCCGAAAAATCGAAGACCCGCCGCCACCTCACCGAGTTCTGGATGGTCGAACCGGAAATGGCCTTTGCCGACCTCGAAGAGATCAAGCGCGTAGCAGAAGAGTTCGTCGTTTACATAGTCGGCCGCGTTCTCGACAAGCGCCGTGAAGAACTCAAAGTCCTCGAGCGCGACACCACCAAACTCGAAGCCGTCCAGTCCCCGTTCGTCCGCATGAGCTATGACGATGCGGTGAAAAACCTGCAGGCACACGGCTCCGAAATCCAGTGGGGCAGCGACTTCGGCGGCGGCGACGAAACCATCCTCACCCAGCAATTCGACCGCCCCATGCTGGTCGACCGCTTCCCCTCTGAAATCAAAGCCTTCTACATGGCGCCCGATCCCGACCGCCCCGAAGTGGCCCTCGGCGTCGACGTCCTCGCACCCGAAGGCTACGGCGAGATCATCGGAGGCGGCCAGCGGATCCATGATCCCGAACTGCTGCTCCGCCGCATCGAAGAGCACAAGCTTCCTAAAGAAGCTTTCGACTGGTACATCGACCTGCGCAAATACGGCACCGTCCCGCACGGAGGCTTCGGTATGGGAATCGAACGCGCCGTCGCCTGGATCTGCGGCCTCGAACACATCCGGGAAACCATAGCCTTCCCCCGCATGCTCTACCGCCTCCGCCCCTGATGAAGAACCCTTTTCCGAGCCACTCCGGGACACGCGGACACCGGCCGCATCTCTTCTTTCTGAACCGCACAGCAGACCCCTTAGCCACAATGGGACACGCGGACCCCCGGCCGCGTCTCTTATTTCTTAACCCTCAATGACCCGAAACCGCATATCCATAATCGGAGCCCCTCTCGACCTCGGCCAGGGCCGCCGCGGTGTCGACATGGGTCCCTCCGCCGTTCGCGTCGCCAACCTCGGCGCCCGCCTCTCCGCGTTGGGCTACGAAGTCGCCGACCTCGGCAACATCCCTGCCGCTCAGGCCGAAGCCCTCCCACATACCGGGCCCGGCAACGCCCGTTTCATTGACGAAATCGCCATCGCCTGCCAGAACCTCGGCCAGATGGTTATTGACTCGATGCAAAACAACCAGACCCCGCTTGTACTCGGGGGAGATCACTCCATAGCCGCAGGCACGGTAGCCGGAGTGGCGAGCCACTACCGCCACCAAAACCAAAAAATCGGCCTGCTCTGGATTGACGCCCACGCCGACATGAACACCCCCGAATCCAGCCCCAGCGGCAACGTCCACGGCATGCCCCTCGCCTGCTGTGCCGGTGTTGGCCCGCCGGCCCTGGTGAACCTGTTTAACTTCGCGCCGAAGGTAGACCCCAAAA
>JAUZEU010000165.1 GCA_030838885.1 Bryobacterales bacterium
GGGCGAGCCCGCGTTGATATCGTAATCGGCCAGAAGGTGAACCGAGTGAGTTCCTACGTAGCCGATCGAGGTGATCAGATCCAGCGGCAACTTGCGCTCAACCGTAGCGTTCCATGACTGCACATAACCACGGTGAATGAAGCTGTTCGGGCTGCGCTCATCGACATTGGGTGGAAGTTGCACGATGCCTGTCGAGAGATCAGGACCTGTGGTGTTTGGAACGCCCTGGGAGAACGTGCTGGACCATCCGAAGCCGCTTGCGATGTTCGCCTGGTTGATCACCAGCGGATACCAGCCCCGTAACGGGCGCGAGAACGGAATCGGGTCGAAATTGATGCCATAGCCGGCCCGGATTACCGTCTTGTCCCCCATACGATAAGCTGCGCCGACACGCGGGGCGAAAAGTTTGTGGCTCACCGAAATGCCCGCGTTTTCGGGCACATTGCCGCGACCGCCCAGGTACACGTTGTTGTTGCTCGGATCGTAGCGTTCGATTCCTTTGCCGGCGGCCCGCGTCATCAGGGGATACAGCTCATATCGAAGGCCAAGCGTTATGGTCAGATTGCGATTCACCTGCCAGCGATCGCGGGCGTACCAGCCGAACTGCCACTCCCGCCCGGTTGAAAGAATGTATTGCAGACTCTTCTGTGCACTGTCAGAAAGCCCCAGAAGGAAAGCGCCATACGCATTGAACTGATTTGGCGTACCGCTGGGTCCTAGAGCCGTTTCCTGGCCGCTGAAGCCCAAATAACCACGAGGCCCCTGGCCGATTTCGGGCTGCCAGTGATTCAGGTGGTGTCGCACGAGATCGAAGCCGAAGCGGACCTCATGGGCGCCTTTTGTCCAGGTCAGGTTATCGCTTTGGGTGTAACTTTCTTCTACGCGGAACAGGGGCATCCAGGCCGGCGCACCAAACCCGGTATAGTTGGTGATCCCGATATTCGGAAAACCGCTCTGGCGAATGTCCGGGCCATTGGTGTTCGGGATTCCGAACTGCAGGCCATAGTTGGTACCGAAGTCGTTTGGCAGCACGCTCTGATCCTGCCTGGAGTAACCAAGGACACCGTCCAAAATCAAGTTCGGAGAAATGGTACGCGTGTGGCCGAGCGTCGCTACCTGAATGGTTGTATCGCCTTGCCCGGGATCTGCTCCGCCCAGCCCAAGGCCGCCCGCAACGCCGAACACCGCTATGCCGCCGGACGTGGCCCACATCCGACCGTACTTTGCAAAAACCGTCTGCTTGCTGCTGGCGGTATAGTTCAGTTTCGCGTCCACATAATTTCGATTGAGGATCGGTCCGCCCGACGCGGTGTAATTGTTCACGGCAGCAGCGCCCCCGACATTCGGCGCCGGATAGTAGGTCTGCAGTTTTAGCGCAATAGGATCGAGCCGGCTGTCAGGTATCTTATTTCCTGCGAAGGCTGTCCGTCCGGAGCCATCCGCCGCACCGGTAGCAGGATCATAGAGGGTTCCGGAGACGCCACTGAAGTCGCCCGCCTTAAGCGCAGCCGTTGGCACCGTGTAGAACGCCGGTGAAGACTGACGCTGTTTCGTACCGTCGAAGCTCAGGAAGTAGAAGAGCTTGTTTTTCAGAATGGGACCGCCGATAGTCGCACCATAGTTGTTGTAAATACTCAGCGGCTTGTCGGTACCCGCAGCCTGAAAGAAATTGCGCGCCTTCAGATGCTGATCGTCGTGGAATTCGAAAGCGCTGCCGTGAATCGTATTCGTGCCGGACTTGGTAACCAGCGTGATGGATGAAGACCCCGCCATACCCTGCTCGGCGTCGCCGGCGCCTGTTGTGATATTAACCACTTCAACGTTTTCTTCCGGCGTGACATAACCCACGTGGTGCGGCAACCAAACGTTCACGCTGGTGGCGCCGTCGATGCGCGTGATGTTGGTCTGCGCGTTGCCGCCGTTGATGTTGGTGGCGAGCGCGCGGCCGGGAGTATCGGTAATGGAATTCTGTAGTGCTGCGGGAGTGGCCCCAGGCACCAGGTTGATCAGACTTTGATAGTTGCGGTACCCGCCCAGCGGCATGCTTGTGATGGATTTGCTGTCGATCACGGAATGCGTGTCCGCTTTGTCGGTTTGCAACTCGGCCGCGGCACCTTCAACCGTAATGGTGTCCGTCATTTCGCCTACGTCGAGGGTAACATCCTGACGACCAATGGAACTGGGCGTGACCTCGATGTCCGTCTTAACGACAGTCTTAAAGCCCTTCGCCGAGAACTTCATTTCGTACTGGCCTGGCAGTACGTTGACGAAGGAATACCGGCCGCCATCGTCGGTAGTGGTTTCTTTGGTTGTGCCAGTCTGTTTAGCAGTGAGTAGAACGGTAGCACCCGGCACCACCGACCCGCTTGGATCAGCAACTGTTCCGACCAATGAGCCGTACAGAACCTGGCCCTTCACGGAATGAACTGCCGGGACACTAAGGAAAATTGCGAACATTCCCACCGGCACAAGCCGACGGCGAGCACTATAAGCATTATTGGCCTGCATAAACCCCTCTCCTTGCAACGCCTCCTCCCATGGAGGCTGCGCAGATTCAGACAGAGAACTGCTTCATTCAGACAGACACTGCTTATACGTGATTAGAAACGCCTTGACGCTTGCAAGTCAAGGGAGAGCCGAATGATACCGCACCCGTCTCGCACCCATTGCAGCCTGTTTCAATCTTCTGAGTCGTGCTCTCCAGGACCAGGAGTTCCGTCGGCGGAGCACACCACAGTGAGCTCAAAGTCAAGCACACCTGCGATCTGCTAATCCACGCGCTGGGGTTTCTAAGCGCGATACGGTTTCTTACCGTGATGCTTGTCTTCGCGCAAACTTTCGGCGAGATCAGACGCCCGGGCAACCGACAGGTCCGGGGTCGGTGCACCTGATTCGAATGTACTAACGTCACGAACGTCGACAATCACGCCACCCGGCATGCGGTCACAATGCAGGCGGCCGATTACAGCTTTCCGTCGCTAACACCGAGGACATACAACCTGAAGGTTGAAAAGCCCGGCTTCAAATCGAATGAGGCGAAGGGCCTTCTGGTAATCCCGCTGATGCCCAATGCGACTACCTTGTCTCCCCTCAGCGGGACAGGCCGGTTCGCGGGCAGGGCGGAGATCGCGCCGCGCAAATCGATATTGGTAGCCGGGCAGCGTACCATGGTCGACACTTGACCCTGGACGGGATGAATTACACCGACCACTTCTTTAGCAGGTTGAGATTTCAGGTGAGATCGTCAGCGTGCAGCAGCCCACTTGCGACTACCAAAAAGAAGAGGCGGACAGCGATGCTGTCCGCCCTTTCCCGTACCGAATGCCTGGCTACCACTGCGCCCGTAAGCCAAAGCGTACCTGACGTTCGCCAGAAGCGCTGGTGACCTGGAAGAAAGTGGTGGAGGTAACATCGCCGGCGCTCACACCACCGAAGTGAGATGTGTTCGCCACGTTGAAAGCTTCCGCCCGGAACTGCAGACGAAGACGTTCTTTGATCGGGAACTCGCGAGTGACATCCAGGTCCGTATTGAGGATGCCGGGATTACGGAGGATGTTGCGTCCGCTGTTCCCAAACGTATTAGCCGCCGTTACCGGTGCGAAAGCAGCCGGATTATAGTAAAACTGACCCGGCCCCACGTTGCCGGGCTGGTCCACCGTCGGAAGTACCTGGTTGGCCGTCTGTGTGTTGTTCGGGGCGTTCAGCGAAGATCCCGGAGCCAGTACTGAAAACGGTGTGCCGGTGTAAGCAGCGAATACGCCATTCACCTGCCAGTTGCCGAGAATCGCGCCGGCAACTCCGGATTGAGCGTACTTTTTGCCTTTCCCGAACGGCAACTCGTATACCCAACCTACCTGCAGCACATGCTCCCGATCGAAGCCGGCAGTCGCGCGATTGCGCTGGAAAGCCGGTGCCCAGTTCCAGCCCACGCTGGCCCAGCCATCGGCATCCGTGTAGTCGATCGTCTTCGAATAGGTGTAGGCGCCTTTCACCAGGAATCCTTTGGAGAAGGACCGGTTCACCGCAACCTGCAGTGCATGGTAGTTCGAACTCAAATAGCCGTCCCACATATTGGTACTGACGGTACGGTTGTATTGAGCATACTGCGGCCGGCCGGTATTGCCTGAACCGGGCGAGCCCGCGTTGATGTCGTAATCGGCCAGCAGGTGAACCGAGTGAGTTCCGACATAGCCGATAGAGGTGATCAGATCGAGAGGTAACTTGCGCTCAACTGTGGCGTTCCATGACTGAACGTAACCACGGTGAATGAAGCTGTTCGGACTGCGCTCATCGACATTGGCTGGAAGTTGCACGATGCCGCTCGAGATGTCCGGACCCGTTGTATTCGGGACGCCTTGGGAGAACGTGCTGGACCATCCGTAGCCGCTGGCCGTGTTCGCCTGGTTGACCACGAGCGGATACCAGCCCCGCAACGCGCGCGAGAACGGAATCGGGTCGAAATTGATGCCGTAGCCGGCCCGGATTACCGTCTTGTCCCCCATACGATAAGCTGCGCCGACACGCGGGGCAAAAAGTTTGTGGCTCACCGAAACGCCCGCGTTATCGGGCACATTGCCGCGACCGCCCAGGTACACGTTATTGTTGCTCGGATCGTAACGCTCAATTCCTTTGCCGGCGCGCGTCATGAGAGGGTACAACTCGTAGCGAAGACCGAGCGTTACGGTCAGATTGCGATTAACCTGCCAGCGATCACGGGCATACCAGCCAAACTGCCATTCGCGCCCCGTTGCAAGAATGTTCTGCAGGCTCTTCTCGGCATCATTAGAAAGCCCCAGGAGAAAAGCGCCATAAGCGTTGAACTGGTTCTGCGCAGGACCGCCGTTGAGGGCGGTTTCCTGACCGTTGAAACCAAGATAGCCCCGAGGTCCCTGGCCAACTTCGGGCTGCCAGTGATTCAAGTGGTGCCGCACAAGGTCGAAGCCGAACCGGACCTCGTGAGCACCTTTGGTCCAGGTCAGGTTATCGCTTTGCGTGTAGCTTTCTTCGACACGAAACGCGGGCATCCAGTTCGGCACGCCGAACCCGTTATAGCCGGTGATCCCGATATTCGGAAAGCCACTCTGCCGGATGTCCGGGCCGTTGGTGTTCGGGATTCCGAACTGCTGGCCATAGTTGGTGCCATAGTCGTTCGGCAGCACGCTCTGGTCCTGTCTGGAGTACCCAAGGACACCGTCCAAAAGCAGGTTGGGAGAGATAGTGCGGGTGTGGCCGATTGTCGCCACCTGGATGGTGGTGTCGCCCTGTCCGGGGTCCCCTGTGCCCAATCCGCTGCCGCCCGCAACGCCGAACACAGCCTTACCGCCGGACGACGCCCACATGCGACCATATTTTGCAAATACAGTCTGCTTACTGCTGGCCGTGTAGTTCACTTTCGCGTCGACATAGTTCCGGTCCAGGATGGGGCCGCCGGAGGCGAAGAAATTGTTCGAGGTCGCAGCGCCCCCGTTGTTCGCCGTTGGATAGTAGCTCTGGAGTTTGAGGGCGATGGGATCGAGCCGGTTGACCGGGATCTTGTTGCCAGGAAAAGCCGTTCGACCGGAGCCATCGGCTGCACCCGTTGCGGGGTCATAGAGAATGGTGGAAACACCGCTGAAATCGCCCCCTTTGAACGCAGCAGTGGGGACCGTATAGAACGCCGGTGACGCCTGACGCTGTTTCGTGCCGTCGAAGCTCAGAAAGTAGAAGAGCTTGTTCTTCAGAATGGGGCCGCCGATGGTCGCGCCATAGTTGTTGTAAATACTCAGTGGCTTGTTGGTGCCCGCAGCCTGAAAGAAAGCTCGTGACTTCAGATGCTGATCGTCGTGGAATTCGAAAGCGCTGCCGTGAATCGTATTCGTGCCGGATTTGGTAACCAGCGTGATTGATGAAGAACCCGCCATACCCTGTTCGGCGTCGCCCGCGCCGGTGGTGATGTTAACCACTTCAACGTTCTCTTCCGGCGTGACGTACCCGACATGGTGCGGCAGCCAGACGTTCACGCTGGTAGCGCCGTCAATTCGGGTGATATTGGTCTGCGCATTGCCGCCGTTGATGTTGGTGGCGAGTGCGCGGCCGGGAGTATCGGTGATGGAATTCTGTATTGCCGCGGGAGTGGCCCCAGGCACCAGGTTGATGAGGCTTTGGTAATTCCGGTATCCACCAAGAGGCATGCTGGTGATGGCTTTGCTCTCGATCACGGAATGCGTATCCGCTTTGTCGGTCTGCAGTTCGGCCGCGGCACCCTCCACGGTAATGGTGTCCGTCATCTGGCCGACGTCCAGAGCAACATCCTGACGACCGATTGAACTGGGCGTCACGTCAATGGCAGTCTTAACGAAGGTTTTGAACCCCTTTGCCGAAAACTTCAGATCGTACTGGCCTGGGAGAACATTGACGAAGGAATACCGGCCGCCTCCATCGGAGGTGGTTTCCTTCGTTGAGCCAGTTTGTTTTTCAGTGAGTAGAACGGAAGCGCCCGGCACCACCGACCCGCTTGGATCAGCAACTGTCCCGATCAGGGAACCGTAAAGAACCTGGCCCTCCGCTGAATGGACTGCCATGACACTAATAAAAAAAACGAGAATTCCGGCCGGCACAAGCCGACGGAAGACACCACAAGCGTATTTGGCCTGCATAAACCCCTCTCCTTGCAACGCCTCCACACAGGGAGGCTGCGCAGATTCGCACAAAGAACTGCTTATAACAGATTAGAAGGGGGAGGAGGCTTCTAAGTCAAGCACGACAGTAGTATTTGCCCGATCTTTGTGCGCCGGGTGGGAAGGGCGCGTGGTGCCCCACCCATTGCCGCCCGTTGCATTCTTTGATATCGTGCCTTCCAGCAAAAACATTCATCGGGGGATTACACGGCAATGAGTGCAAAACCGCACATTTTGAGGAACCGGTATTCAGGCGCGCTCCGGTTTGTGAGCGCCATGCTGTTTCTTAGCGCGATGCCTGTCCTCGCGCAAACTTTCGGCGAGATCACAGGCCGGGTGACCGACACGTCGGGAGCAGGTGCACCCGACGCGAGTGTGACGGTTACCAACGTCAATAACAACGCGACCCGGCAGGCAGTCACAACGCAGGCGGGCGATTACAGCTTTCCGTCGCTAACACCGGGAACTTACAACCTGAAGGTTGAAAAGCCGGGCTTCAAAACCAATGAGGCGAAGGGCGTCCTGGTTGAGGTGCAGCAAACCGTCCGCCTCGACTTTGCGATGACAGTTGGGCAGGTTTCGGAATCGATTACTGTGGAGGCCAACGCGGTCCAGCTACAGGCCGAAAACGCCACAGTCGGCACGGTTATCGATAACAAACGGATCGTTGAACTGCCGCTGAACGGCCGCAATTATCTTCAGTTGGTGGCACTGACACCCAACGCGACTACCTTATCGCCGTCAGCCGGACAGGCTGGTTCACGGCAGGGTGGAGACCGTGCTGCGCAGTCCATTTCCGTGGCCGGACAGCGAACCATGTTCGACAACTTTACGCTGGACGGCGTGAATAATACCGACCCCAATTTCAATACTTATGTGGTGCTTCCGTCCATCGACGCGCTCCAGGAATTCAAGGTGCAGACGGGTGTGTATCCGGCCGAATTTGGCCATAATGCGACGCAGATTAACGTCTCCACCAAATCCGGGGGAAACGCGTATCACGGGGCATTGTTCGAGTTCCTGCGCAATGACAAGCTGGATGCGAAACCCTATGCATTTGCCGCAAATCCGCCGGCGAAGAGCCCTTTCAAATGGAATCAGTGGGGCTTCGAGATTGACGGGCCGGTAAGGATTCCGAAGCTGTTCAACGGCAGGGACAAGCTGTTCTTTCTGGTGAACAACGAGTGGTTTAAGCAGCGCCGGAACTTCAACGGCACCTATACGGTACCTACCCCCGCACAGTATGGCGGCGATTTCAGTTCGCTCACCTCGGGCGGAGTGCAGGTGCCGATCTATGACCCCACGACGAAGGCGCCGTTTCCGGGCAACATCATTCCGAGCAGCCGTTTCGACCCCATTTCGAAAAAGCTGCTGGCTTTCTACCCGGTCGCGAATCTTCCGACGCTGAACAACAACTACCAACGGGTGGGCAGTGCGCCTATCAATAAAGATCAGTTCATCGCCAAGATGGATTTTGTGGAGTCCTCTAAATCCCAGTGGTCGGCCCGATATAGCTGGGGCGATGAAAACCAGTCCAATACAGGTATTTCTCTGGACGGGTCAAAGGTTTTGACCAATTTCGAGCAGTACATGGCGTCCAACACGCGTACGTTCACTCCGAACACGGTGAACGAGGCGCGTTTCGGATATACCCGGTTCTTCAACTCGATCGGCCGCTTTCTGGCGAACGAAAGGGACGTAGTCTCCGAGATCGGCATCCCCGGCTTAAAAGGTGGGCCGCCGGTGCAATGGGGCATTCCGAATGTGACTCTTGCAAACTACAACGGATTCGGGGACGACACTGAGGGGCCTTACGCGAATGACAACAGCACGCTGCAATTCCTAGATAATTTTTCCTGGATCCACGGAAAGCATACAGTCCGTTTTGGCGGCGAATTCCGGCGCGAGCATTTCAACCAGGTAGGCAACCAGTTTGCGCGCGGACAGTTCAGCTTCCAGCCGAACGCAACGCAGAACCCCGTCATCAAGCCGGGTGATCCCATCACCGTCACCGGCGGCAATACATTCGCGGATTACCTGCTGGGAGATCTGTACCAGTCGGAAGCCGCGGTTGCGGTCGGAGACGCGACATTCGTTCGAAACGGATGGTCATTCTACGTCGACGACACATGGAAGATCACGCCAAAGCTGACCATTTCCGCCGGGCTGCGCTATGAGCTTACGCCGCCCTTTTACGACACGAAGCGCAATGTATTTTCGGTTTATCAGCCTTATGAAGACCGTACCCCGCAGGTAGCTGACAAGAGCCGTTATCCGCAGTTTATTCGTGAAGGTACCTGTTCTGGCGACCCATATGCCGGCATCAGCATCCGGTGGCCTCAGATCGGCGTCCTTTGCGATGGACGGCTGGGAAACAACCTTGTTCAGACCGACAAGAACGACTTCGCTCCCCGCATCGGTATCAGCTACTCACCGAACTCCAAGTGGGTTATTCGTACGGGCGGAGGTATGTTCTATAACCAGGACACGGGTAACCCGCGTTTCGACATGGCTCGTAATATCGCGGGTCGTATCCGGGTGAATGCGAATCCGCAAAGCAATAATCTGACGTGGGCTAATGCTCTGGCGAGCGTCGCTGGTGGTGTCGCCAATATTACGGCGCCCTACGCTTTCGAGAACAAATACGAGCGGCGGACACCGTACACGTTCGAGTATTTGCTGAACATCCAGCGCGAACTCGGCCACAGTTGGGTGATGGAAGCGGGCTATCTTGGCTCCATCAGCCGCAAGCTCGAATTTCTTCGGGCAGTAAACGAATCGCTGCCCGGAACTGTAGGGAACGTTGCCAGCAGATCGCCCTATCCTACGTTCGGGAGAATTCAGTTGGTGGACAACTCTGCCAACGGCGCCTACAACTCCTTCGCGGTCAAAGCGACCAAACGCTTCAGCAATGGTTTCACCGTACTGAGCTCTTACACTTTCTCGAAGTCGCAGGACGATTCCAGCGGCATTCGAGTGCAGGGTCAGGATACTCTGTTCCCGCAGAACAGCTACTGCCGCAAATGCGAATGGGCGCTCTCGGCTTTCGATGAACGGCACCGGTTTGTGACTTCGACCCTCTACGATCTGCCCATCGGCAAGGGCCGCCGCGTTGACGTGTCCAATCCGTTCCTGAATGGGATTGTTGGCGGCTGGCAGGCTGGCGGCATCTGGACAGTCCAAAGCGGCTTCCCGGTCACGCCGAGTGTGGGCGGTGCGGACCGCTCCGGAAACGGCGCGGGATTTGATCGCCCGAATGCCACCGGCGTGACGCCTTACGTGGCAAACCCGGTGCCCTCGCGCTGGTGGGATCCGGCGGCATTCACTCCGAACGCCCCGGGCACTTTCGGGACGGCAGGCCGCAATTCCCTCATCGGGCCGAAGTACTTCACGCTGGATTTCTCCGCACACAAGGAGTTCCGGATGTTCTACCGCGAAACCCACCAGCTGCAGTTCCGGCTGGAGGCATTTAATGTTCTGAACCACCCCGTATGGGGAATCCCCAACGCAAACGCCACTTCCAGCGGGTTCGGGACTGTCACGAGCACAGCCGTCGCTATGCGGCAGATGCAGCTGGCACTGAAATACAGCTTCTAACCGGTAGGCAGTGACATATAACAAAAAAGGCCATCCCTCCGGGCTAAAGCAAGCTCAGGGGGACGGCCTTTCTCTTCCAGTAATCAGCGGCCGCGGGTGTCGAGGGCAACGCGGATCACCGGGATCAGTGAAGTCCGGTCGGTGGTTCTCTCCGGAACCGGGCGATTCGCCAGTTCCATATTCAGATGCTGGACGAACTCTTCAATTTGCTGCTGCATCGCTTCCATCTTGGCCCGCATGTTGAGAATGATTTCAACACCGGCCAGATTGACCCCAAGATCCCGGGTCAGATGCAGAATCACTTCCAGGCGTTCCAGATCTTCGTCTGTATAAAGGCGGGTATTGCCGTCGCTCCGGCTTGGCTTCAGCAAGCCTTCGCGCTCGTAAAGCCGGAGCGTCTGGGGATGAATCCCATACTGCTCAGCCACCGACGAAATCATGTATGCGGCTTTGGATTTCTCACGCATGGTGTCTAACTATCCTGCTGACCTTCCCAGATTTCCTTTCGCGGATCTTCGGTCTGCAATTCCGCTAACTGGCGCAAAATTTCTTTAGTGCGCTCATCTCGGATATCGGGCATTTGCAATTGAACCTGGACGATCTGATCGCCCCGCGTCCCTTTCCGCGAATTGAGAACGCCGCGCTCCCTCAGACGGAACTTCTGGTTATTCTGAGTGCCCGGCGGGATTTTCAAGAGGCTTTTCCCGTCGATAGTCGGCACTTCGATCTTGGCGCCCAGCCCGGCCTCGGAGACAGTAACGGGCACCTTCATCTGAATGTTGTCGCCGTCGCGATGGAACAGCGGGTGCTGTTCCACGTGCGTGGTGATGTAGAGATCGCCTGCGGGCGCGCCCATGGTTCCGGCGTTGCCCTTGCCAGCGACCCGAAGCCGGGAACCGTTTTGCGCACCAGGAGGAATCCGGACATCCACAGATTCGGTATGGGTGATCCGACCATCCCCGTGACAACTCGGGCACGCATTCTTCAGGCGGCCTCTGCCGTTGCACTTGGGGCAGGTCAGATTGAATTTCATGTTACCCGCCATCTGGGTGACGTTCCCTGTGCCGGAGCACTGGGGGCACGCCACGGAGCCGGACTCGTTTCCGCCCGTGCCGCGGCAGACCGGGCACTCTTCATAACGGTTAATCTGGATGGTGGTTTGGGTCCCTTTAATGGCCTGCCAGAATGTAATGTTCAGGCCGTATTCAAGATCGGAGCCTTTTTCGGCCACGCGTTCTTCGCCGCCGCCCGCTTCCCCGCCCCGGAAAAACTGGCTGAATATGTCACGGAAACCGCCGCCGGACGTTCCGGCTCCGGAAGTTCCGGCGCTTCCTCTGCGGGCATTGCCCTCGGCCTGAGCATTGCGCAGCACATCTGAAAAATCAAAGCCACCGAAATCCATGTTGGGGTGCCGGGCACCGCCGCCAGCGTGAGGATCCGCCGCGGCAAAGCCGTTATCGGAATAGAAGCCCACCTGGTCGTACATATTGCGCTTTTTTGAGTCGCTCAGAATATCGTAAGCTTCCTGAACATTCTTGAAGCGATCCTCGGCGGACTTGTCGCCGGGGTTCAAATCGGGGTGAAATTTGCGGGCGAGTTTCCGGTAGGCTTTCCTAATGTCGTCTTCGGAAGCGCCCCGGGCAACTCCCAGAGTTTCGTAGTAATCGTGTTTTGGACTCGCCGCCATGGTAGTTGAAAATGCGGGCGGAACCTCCCGATGGAGGCACCCGCCCGCCCCTGTTTACCTTTACTTTTTGTCGTCTACGTCTACAAATTCGGCGTCGACAACGTCTTCTTTGGGCTTCTCTCCGCCGGAAGACGGGCCGCTGCCCTGAGTGCTGCCGGGCTGCGCGCCATCGCCGGAAGCAGAGGACGCTTTGTACATTGCTTCAGCCAGTTTGTGGCTGGCCTGGGTGAGTTTATCGGTCGCGGCGTTGAGCTTATCGGGCTCACCGTCGTTGATCGCCTTCTTCACCTCTTCGATTGAACCCTCGATAGTCTTCGCATCCGCGTCGGAAATCTTATCGCGATGTTCCTTCAGGGTCTTTTCGACGTTGTAGACCATGGCATCGGCCCGGTTGCGGGCTTCGATCTGTTCCTTGGCCTTGCGGTCGTCGGCGGCATTGGATTCCGCCTCGCGCGCCATCTTCTCCACTTCGTCCTTCGAAAGACCGGATGAAGACGTGATGGTGATCTTCTGCTCGTTGTTGGTCGACTTGTCTTTCGCCGCCACGTTCAGAATGCCGTTCGCGTCAATGTCGAAAGTGACCTCAACCTGCGGGACTCCGCGGGCCGCAGCCGGGAGGCCGACGAGTTGGAAGACTCCGAGCATCCGGTTGTCCTTAGCCATGGCGCGCTCGCCCTGGTAAACCTTGATTTCGACCGAGGTCTGGTTGTCGGCCGCTGTCGAGAAGACCTCGCTCTTGCGGGTCGGGATGGTCGTGTTGCGATCGATGAGCTTCGTGAATACCCCGCCCAAAGTCTCAATGCCGAGCGATAGCGGAGTGACGTCGAGTAACAGCACGTCCTTCACTTCGCCGCCGAGCACGCCGCCCTGTACCGCCGCGCCGATCGCGACCACTTCATCCGGATTCACCGTCTTATTCGGCTCCTTATTAAAGAGCTCTTTCACGATGGTCTGAATGCGCGGGATGCGGGTGGAACCACCCACCAGAACAACTTCGTCAATCTTGTCGGGAGTAACCCCGGCGTCCGCAAGTGCCTGCTTGCAGGGGCCGACGGTGCGCTGGAAGATGTCTTCACACATCTGCTCGAAGCGCGACCGGGTCAACTTCATCAACAGGTGCTTCGGACCCGACGCATCCGCCGTGATGAACGGCAGGTTGATGTCCGTCTCGAGCAATGTCGAGAGTTCCATCTTGGCCTTTTCGGAAGCTTCCTTGAGGCGCTGCAGAGCCATTTGATCTTTGGAGAGATCGATGCCCTGCTCCCGCTTGAATTCGGAACTGATCCAGTCCATTACGCGCTGGTCGATATTGTCACCGCCCAGATGGGTGTCGCCGTTAGTGGATTTCACTTCGACCACACCATCGCCCACTTCGAGGACGGACACGTCGAAAGTACCACCACCAAAGTCGTAAACGGCAATGGTTTCGTTCTTCTTCTTATCGAGACCGTAAGCGAGCGCCGCCGCCGTGGGCTCATTGATGATGCGCTTTACGTCAAGTCCGGCAATCCTGCCGGCGTCTTTGGTTGCCTGGCGTTGCGCGTCGTTAAAGTAAGCCGGAACCGTGATCACGGCTTCCGTCACCTTTTGGCCGAGGTAGCTCTCAGCCGCCTCCTTCAGCTTCGTCAGAATCATCGCCGAAATTTCAGGCGGTGAGTATTTCGTGCCTAGTGCCTCGACGCGCGCGTCGCCGTTCTCGCCCCGTATAACCTTATAGGGCACCATCTTCTGCTCTTCGGAGACTTCATCCGAACGCCGGCCCATAAACCGTTTGATCGAGAAAATGGTGTTCTCAGAATTCGTAATAGCTTGCCGCTTGGCAACCTGACCGACGAGCCTCTCGCCCGATTTGGTGAATGCCACGACTGAAGGCGTGGTGCGGGCGCCTTCCTGATTCGCGATAACGGTGGGTTGCCCACCTTCCATAACTGCTACGACCGAGTTCGTCGTACCGAGATCGATGCCAATAATCTTGCCCATGTCTTCTCCAGACTCTCCTGTTAGGGTGTTTTACCCCGGGACATTAGTTCAATTCAATTATGAAATGTGAGTGGAAGATTGTCAAGTGTGATTAGCTGGATTTGTCAAGAAAGCTCACCTCGGGGCGCCACCGAGGACTTGAAGATGATACGGCTGGGCTCCGACTACGGCGCGCAGCGAAATGGAACGCTCGAAAGTTGCCAGTTGCCCGTTGTTGCGCAAGGCAAGAGCCAGCAGCGAAACATCGGTAATGTTTTTGTGTCCTCCAATCAGTTCGGCACGGATGAGGGAAGCGTCCAGCAGGTTGACGGAATCGTTCCAGAACTGGTGGCCGGGGCTGGTGCACGCTTCCTGAAGCATCGCAACAATCTCGTCCGGCCGCGCCCCTGCCGAAGGGTACGCAGGATTGCTGAGGACGCGGACGCAACCATTCAGCGTGATAGTCGAGGTGGCCCACCCGCGCCAGCCGTCACGGGCAAACCATTCATGAGCGGTCTCATGACTGGGACTCGCGGGATCAAACAGCGCAACCAGAACGTTGACGTCCAGCAGCGCCACTCTCATGAGTCATCACGCAGCCGATTCACCAATTCCAAGGTTGGTTTTGGCGCACCCGGGATCGGCTTGAGAAGCCGGAACCCATTACGTTCAGGCGGGATCTCCCCAGGCTCCAGAGCTTTCCGAAGGAGTCCGGACACCACTTTGCCCATGGTTGTGCCCCGCTGGCTGGCGAGTTGCCTGGCAACCAGGATCAGGTCTTCGTCCAGATCGAGCGTAGTTCGCATGGGACCAGCTTAGCATCACGCATCAGAAGCGCTGATGCGTGATGCTTCCGTCTTCAAATGGGTTCGCTATTTTGCCGCGCGGCCCAGTTGCTCCACAATTCGGGTTGCTTCCTCCACCGCTCTGGCCAGCACAGACCGGATTTTGCCGTCTTCCAGCATCAGGAGTCCTCCGATTGTGCAACCTGCAGGCGTGGTAACGTCGTCGCGCAATGACGCGGGATGGCGTCCGGTGTCGAGCACCATCCGGGCCGAACCCAACATCGTTTGGGCAACGAGTTCCAGGGCGAGGTCGCGGCGAAGTCCCACGCGGACGCCAGCGTCGGCAAGGGCCTCCATCATCAGGTACATGTAGGCGGGCCCGCTACCGGAGAGCGCTGTAATCGCATTGCAGTAATGTTCCTCGACGACGGCGCAACGCCCGACCGAGCTGAAAATTCGTTCCGCGAGCGCCAGATGATCCGGGCTGCTGCCGCGTCCGCCGGCCACAGCCGTCATCCCCTGTCCCACCACACATGGCGTATTCGGCATCGCCCGCACCCACACGTTGGGTAGATCGAGCAGCGATTCCAGGCGTTCCGAGGAAACACCGGCCAGAATCGAGATCAGCAGGGCGTCGGGCCGCAATTGGGATTGCCGGAGCATCGCCGCAACGGCGGCGATCTGCGCCGGTTTCACGCAGACGAGAATGATGCCGGCAGTACCCACCGCCTCCCGGTAATCCCTCACGGTGGCGATGCCCAGGCTCTCCGCAACTTCGTCACAACTCGCTTGTGTTTTGGACGTCGCCCAGATCTGGCGGCGGGCCACCAAACCGGTATCGAGCAGGCCCTTGATCAGCGTCTGGCCCATCACACCGGCGCCGACAACGCCGAGGGTGCGACCAGGCTCCAGGAGGGAAACAGAATCAGGCATCCCGGTTATTGTGACAGGCGTGACCAGTATCGAGGGTTATCAACTAAACTTTCTCTGGGGGATATTCGATTGGCACGCGGACGCGTCCTGAGACTTTTTATCGGCAATATGGCTTCCGGAAAGACGCGCCATCTGCTCACAGAAATCGATACACTGCGTAAATACGGCAATAAAAAAATCGCGGTCTTTAAGCCCAGGACGGACACGCGCAGCGGCATGAATTGCATTAAGAGCAGAAGAGGCGATGAGGACGCAGCGGAAGAGATTCTCGCCACGCACCCCCATGAATTGTGGCCCCTGCTGCGCAGCAAAGAAGCTGCGGCGGGCTGCCGGTTTCAGGTAATTGCGTTCGATGAAATTCAGTTCTTCCCGCGCAATTCGGGATTCTTTCAACTGGTGAAGAGCCTGCTGGAGGATGGCTACGACGTGCTTGCCTCCGGGCTGGCGTTCGACTTCCGGGGCGAACCGTTTGGCTCCACTCCCGATCTGGCGATGCTGGCCGAAGACCGTTGTATGTGGATGACCGCTTATTGCACCCGATGCGGCAGCCGCGCGCTGTATCCGCAGCGCATTATCGATGGAGTGCCCGCCCATTACAACAGCCCGCAAATTCTGGTGGGGGGCGATGAGACTTACGAACCCCGTTGCGATGACCACTTCACACTGCCGGGGCGCCCTCTGGCGGGCTACGACGACCCGTCGCCACAGATCCGGATCTGGCCGCAGCCGACCGAGGCAATTTAGGCATCCGCCCCTATGGCTGCGTACGCTGAACCCGCCGCCAATTCGCAGGAGTTGATCGAACTCCGAAATCTGAGTGCAGCCGACCTTAACCACTTGCTGCTGGAAGAAACGGTGGAGTGGGAACAGGAACTCGATTGGGATTTTTCCCGGTCGGCCGATCTGGTTCGCAAGTATGCGGATATGCGGGCGCTGGGGGGCGCAGCGCTCATCGATCGCGGTGAGATAGCGGGCTATGGTTATTCCGTGCTGGAGGACCACAAGGGCCTGATCGGCGACCTTTACATACGTCCGGGCTGGCGCGGGGGAGATGCAGAGGTCCGGCTTTTTCGGATGATGCTCGACGGCTTGATCGCAGCACCTCAGGTCAGGCGCATTGAGAGCCAGTTGATGCTGGCAGAGCAATCGGTGGCCAAAGCTCTGCAACGCGAACGCTTCGTGCGGTTGTTCGAACGGTTACTGATGCGGTTTGACTGTTCAGCGCCGCTGCCTGTCAGGCGAAGCGCGCGTTTGCGGCCGTTCCGGATTGCCCCCTGGGGCGACCAGTTTCATGATGAAGCGTCAAACGTGATCGCGCTCTCCTATGACGGCCATGTGGACGGCCAGATCAACGACCAGTACCGAACCTTCTTCGG
>JAUZEU010000184.1 GCA_030838885.1 Bryobacterales bacterium
CGGCGAAACATAACTGAACATCGCGCTCTGCTGTGTGTCTTGTCCTCGCATCGTCTTATGACATTGAGACGCGATTCTGTTATATCCGGTAACGCTCCGCCAGTTACTTTTTCATCATCCTGCTAAGGAATAAATCGGGCAATTATGTGTTCCCGAACCTGCAACCCGGAACCTACACGGTCGCCTGCGAGGTCACCGGTTTTCGGAAGGCTGAGGTGACGGGCGTGCTGGTCGGTGTTTAATTCGCTAAACCGGCCAAAACTTCCTGAATCCGGTCGCCGCGTTTACAAACCCCCTCCTCGGGAGACTCACAAGTGCCCGGGATCCACGCATCATGCAGGGGGCGTTAAAATTCTTGTTCTGAGACCGGATTCTCCGCTCCGCGTTTGTTTTCCAATGATAAGAATCGCGGTTGCGGTTGGTGCTTGTGTCCTCGATCCATGGCCCGGCGACCATGCTAGATTGTAGAGTATAGTTTGTCTTTATGTTTCGGGAAATCGAAGCCATAACGCTAACTGAGCGTGTAGCCAGCGCGCTGAAGAACGCATTTTTTTCCGGTGAGCTAAAGCCCGGTGATGCTATTGTCGAACGCCAGTTAGCGAACCAAATGAGGGTGGGGACACCGGTCGTTCGGGAGGCCCTGATTTCCCTTCAGGGACAGGGATTTGTCCGGCGCGTCACGAACACCGGCACCTTCGTAACCAAGTTCGACGCTGACGAAGTGCGGCAGCTGTACACCTTGCGTATCGAACTGGAAGCCCTCGCGCTGGAGTGGGCTCGCCCAAGGGTTTCAGCAGCCGACCTAGCGGGACTGAAAACTCTGGTGGATAAACTTGTGGAGGCTGGAGAAACAGGTGCGAGGCGCGAATTTCTGGAACGTGATCTTGCGTTCCACAAACGTTGCTGGGCGTTGTCGGGGAATAGCTATCTCGCCGAAACGATCGAACGATTGATGACCCCTTTGTTTGCGTTCGCAGTGCTGGGCAGCGGCGTTCCTACCACCGCAGCAATGGCTCGCGAGCACTACGCGTTAGTGAATGCGCTTGAGAAACTTCAACCCCCCGAGTTCGACAATGTAGTCCGAAAGACGCTCACAGGTTTCGCCCTGCGGTGGATATCCGCCATGTCATCCAGGAACGGAAATGAATCCGGGCAGAATCCGAGTATTGCGCGAAGTCTTGATGCGAATTCATGAGGAGCGTCATGATAGCAGCGTCCATTTTGACTTCTCTCTCAGTTCGCGACAACAATTCTGAACACCAGCACTCTTCGCGTGGGTGCCCCGGCTCGAACTGCTCTCTGCGTCGCCGTCGGCCAGCCCCAAGTCCCCTCCTCGCACTTAACTGATTCACTGGCCAACACAACTGCGCCCCAATACGGCTTGACATGAATTCAGTGCCAATATAATCTATCATCGTCAATCAGGGGGCCTGAAGATGAGGACTGGGTGCAGAACGTTTCTGCTCGTTGCCGTGCTTGCTGTGTCGCAAGCGTTCGCTCAAACGTCGGCTGGCGTTAATGGAGTGGTACTGGATTCCAGCGGTGCGCTGATTCCTGAGACCCGCATTGTCGCGACCAACCTTGACAGTGGGGCAAAGCGGGAGACCACTACAAATGAGAGCGGGGCTTACGAGTTTCCGTTGCTTCAGCCTGGTCGCTACTCGCTTGTGGCTCGCAAACAGGGGTTCAAGCAGGTGACCCGCGAAGGTGTTCAGCTCGAATTGAATCAGGTTGCGAAGATCGATTTCGCTATGGAGCCGGGTACGCTAACCGAAACCGTTGAGGTGAACGCTGCGGCGCCGCTACTCGAAGCAAATACATCCTCGGTGGGCCAGGTGATCGAGAGCAAAGCAGTTAGCGATTTGCCTTTGAACGGGCGCAACTTCGTCCAGCTTGCGATCCTGGGTCCAGGGGTGGTCGGCGTCGGCTATGCAGCCACTGGTACTATCGGCAGCGGAACCAGACCAGACGACATGCGGCCAGGCACGGAACTCTTTTCCAATGGCAACCGCGAGCAATCGAACAATTTCATGCTCGACGGCGTCGACAACAACTTCCGCCGCAACGGTCTGATCACCTTGCGGCCATCAGTGGAAGCTATACGCGAATTCAAGATCCAGACCAATCTTTTCCAGGCAGAGCAAGGGCGGAACCCGGGTGCGACCATAAACGTGATTACGAAGACTGGCTCGAACGCATTCCACGGCAGCGGCTACGATTTTTTCCGCAACACCCAACTGGATGCTAAGAATTTCTTCGCGAAGCCCGGAGCGCCCAAAGCCCAGTATCAGCAGAATCAGTTCGGCGTCAGTATCGGCGGCCCGATTCGGCGCGATAAACTTTTCTTCTTTGCCGACTACGAGGGCTACCGCAAACGCCAGGGTACCTTCGCCTCGGTTAACACAGTCCCGACGGTGGCTATTCGCAATGGGGATTTTTCCGGCGTCCGCCCCGTCTACAACCCTTTCACGGTCCGGTCTGCTGCGGGAACGACGAGTGGCTACACGCGCGACCCCTTCGCGGGAAGCATGATCCCGAGGTCTCTTTTCGATTCCGTCACCAGCCGCGTTATTCAGGCATACCCGCTTCCCGACAGTTCGGCTCCTGCGAACAACCAGGTAACCAATCCGGTACTCGGCCAGAACTGGGATCAGGGCGACATTCGACTGGACTACAACCTGGATGCGAATACCACGGTCTTTGGGCGTTTCTCCCAACAGGACACGTTGACATTGCCGCCCTCCACGTTCGGACTGAGGATTATTCCGGGCCTGGATGTACCCGTGGGACTCGGCAACTCCACCACTTATGCGGGCACGAACAATCTGGTGGCGCATCACGCTGTACTCGCTGCGACCCACTCGTTCAGTCCGACATTTATTGTGGATGCGAGACTCGGTTACGGTCGTTTTAATTTGCACGCGCTGAAAGACAACTCGCAGGCAGGAGCCAATCTGGGCGAAAAGTTAGGAGTGAAGAATTCCAATCAAGGGCCGTTCTCGTACGGACTCCCGATCTTCGCACCTTCAAGCTACACGGGCGTGGGAGGTCCGGCTGCGCTGCCCACTATCCGCCTTGAAAACACCTTTAATCCGAATGTGAGTCTGACCAAGATCAAGGGTACGCACACCATAAAATGGGGAACCAACATAGTACGGCGCCAGATCATCGACTTCCAGACCAATCAGGGTGACGGGCTTTTTAATTTCGACCCGACATTTACCTCAGACCCCAACAACACCGGAAAAACAGGCGACTCCATGGCTAGTTTTCTCCTGGGCACTGCCTCTGGCGTCAGTCAGGATTTCCTGCTGGTGTGGCCGGGAATTCGCGCCATCGAGATCGGCTCGTTCGTGCAGGACGATTGGAAGGTAAATTCGCGGCTGACACTCAATCTCGGTCTACGTTACGAATACACTCCTCCGCCCGTCGAAGTCCATAATCAATGGGCAACTCTGAATTTGTCCACAGGCAAACTGCTGCTCGCGGGAGTTAATGCGGATCGCCAGGTTGGCGTTCGCAACGACGGCAATAATTTTGCGCCGCGGTTCGGATTCGCTTACCAAGTGCGGCGTCACACTGTAATTCGCGGTGGCTTTGGAATCTTCTACAACACACAGGGGAACGGATCGGCACTGTTCCGGCTCCATCGTCAACTTCCGTTCGGACCCAGTTACTCCGCTACGGTGGACCAGTTTTCGGCAACCCCTGCGCGCGTGCAGGATGGTTTGCCGCCCATACCGCGGGTTGACGCCGCCACTCTAATCAACAATCCCTCGGGCAATTTCAATGTGGTTCCGCCAAACTATAAAACCGGATACGCGGAGCAGGGTAACTTCGGAATCGAGCAGGAGGTCCCTCAATGGGGAATGGTCCTGAAAGCCGCTTACGTGACGAATCTCTCGCGCCAGGTCGACTCAAACTACAACATCAATACGCCTGATCCCGGGCCAGGTACGCCGCTCTCCCGCCGTCCTCTTCGCAACATCCTGCCTAACGTCGTGAATGCGACTTATGGCGACACAACCGGCGTTGCCAATTATCATTCGCTGCAGGTTACTGCCGAACGACGATTCACGAAAGGGCTTGCCTGGTTAGGCGCCTACACGTATTCGCATTCCATTGATAACGTTCCTACGCAACAGGGCGGCGGGTCGGAAGGCCCGGTGCCGCAGGACATCCGTTACCGCTTCCTCGATCGCGGCAGCAGCAGTTTTGACATCAGGCATCGTACCTCACAGAGCGTCATTTACGACTTGCCATTTGGAAGGGGACGGCACTTCGGCCTGTCGAATTCCTTTGCGAATGCAATTTTTGGCGGTTGGCAGATCAACGGGATTCTGACCCTGCAGAGCGGGTTACCGTTCACGCCGGTGCTCGCCACGTCGGTTTCCAACGCAGGCTCGAGCCGTCCTAACCGCGCAACATCGGCCGAAATACCGGATCCCACGATCACGCACTGGTTCGATACTTCGTTCAATACCCCCGGCGCTGCCTGGGCGACACCGCTCCAATACACATACGGCAACGGAGGCCGCAACACCCTTCGCGGACCGCATCGGACCAACTTTGACGGCTCTCTATTCAAAGAGACTCAGATCGCCGAACGCTATCGGCTGCAATTCCGAGCGGAGTTCTTTAACGCGCTCAATCATCCCCAGTTCGATCTTCCGAATGCGACGATCGGAAGCGCGGCCGCAGGGGTGATATCCTCCACGGTCGGGTCGCCGCGGGATATACAGCTAAGCCTGCGGCTGTGGTTTTGAGGCACGGGCTTTGAGGTCAATGACAACTGCACCGATTGTTTGCCGCCGTTTCGCGAGCATGCACATGTTCCGGGCGTGCAGTGTACCCAATGTCATAACCTAAATCAGCATGGGCGTTTCGTTCAAAGATGGCTGTTTCGATTGTCACCAGCGCGCTGGCCTTGCGAAGATAGATACTCACGAGCCAGTCGTGCTCGAGCAGTGCGGCATGTGTCACAACGCCCATGGGTCCACCATCAAAGCTCATCTTCTCTATTCCAGAGAGAACGCGTGCAAGAATCTGTCGTAACTAATAGACCTGAGCACAATTTCGCCTATATGCCAATACAGTCGCGGTCGCCTATCTTCCTTGCGGGTGCTTTCCTGCTGCTCTGCCCGAGCTTTGGCGCGGGAGACGTGGCCCCGGGAAGTGCAATCAAAATCAAACCGGGGGAGTTGATCATCGATCCGCCCACTCTGATTAACCTTGGCTTTGAGTGGTTAATCGACGGGGATGACAATCACAATTCGCAGGTAGAGGTGTCATACCGTAAACAGGGTGAGACCCAATGGAAACAGGGTTTGCCGTTGCTTCGTCTCCATGGAGAGCGAATTTATCAGAACCAGGGTGTCTTCGATGTCGTCTCACCCAACATGTTCGCGGGGAGCATTCTGGACCTGGAGCCGAATACCGCGTACGAAGCCCGGTTCGTAATGTCCGATGCTGATGGCTTCCAGGGACAGAGCGCTAAGGCCGTGACCAGGGTTGTGACTGCCCGAACCCGCCCTGAGCCGATGCCCGCCCCGGGCGGACGAGTGTTCCATGTCTATCCGTCAGACTACAAAGGCGCGAAACTCGAGCCTGCCTTTGACGCCCTCATGTGCGCTTATAACTATTACTGCGGCGGCGGCGATACTGTGACCGCCGGCCAGCCTCGCGTGAAATCGGGAGACATGATCCTGGTCCATGCCGGGACTTACAAGTACCACCCCGAATACTACACGGGCGATCGAACCATAAATGCAACCACCCCGGTTGAAGGAACTTACTATCTGACCGCGAGTGGCACGCCGGAAAGGCCCATTGTCATTAAGGGTGCCGGAGACGGCGAGGTCATCTTTGACGGTAATGGAAATTTCAACCTGTTCAACGTAAAGGCCGCCAGCTATAACTATTTCGAAGGCATCACGATCCGAAATACCGATATCGCGATTTGGGCGGGCACGCAGTTCATCGCCGGCTCCAAAGGTCTGACCGTGAAAAGATGCCGCTTTGAGAATGTGAATCTTGGTATCTTAGCAAATTACTCAGGCTCAAGCAACTTCTACATTGCCGATAACTATTTCATTGGCCGGGATGATTCGAAACATCTCTTCGGCTGGATCGGAGCCTACTGGGCGAAATTCGCCGGCATAGACGGTCAGAAATTCCCGCCGGTGCTCGCTTCGTACACCGCCGTCAGACTATACGGACCTGGCCATGTCGTCGCGTACAACTACGTGGCCGACTTCCACGACGGTATCGACATTGAAACCTACGGAAATCCGGATGGATCGCATGCTCTGGACGGTCCCCACTACCCGCCGAGAGAGTACCGGGACAGGCGGCCGGTCTCGATTGACTTCTATAACAATTACATGACCAACTTTCATGACAATGCCTTCGAGATCGACGGCAGCATGCATAACGTTCGCGTCATGCGAAATATGATGGTCAATTCGGCGTCTCATCCGTTTTGCAATCAGCCCGCAATCGGAGGCCCCGTGTATTGGATTCGCAATATTGCTTACCACGCGCCTGGCGGATCAACCAGGATGACAAACGGCGCCGCCGGCGTGCTATTTTACAACAATACAATCCTGACTGAAACATCGGCCGGATCGTCGGCAAATGTTCACTGGCGTAACAATCTGATGTTGGGAGAAAATTCCGCGCCGGCGATATTCAGCGTCAATACGAACACGAATTACAGCTCTTCTGACTACAACGGTTTTCGTCCCAATCCAGGCGCCGCCTACTCGTTTCAGTGGAGCTCGCCCCCGCCAAACACTCAGGCCGATTACAGCGGAATGCTCCTCGCCAGCCCACAATGTGTCACAGGCCGGACGCCGGGCAATCCGGCTCTGGAGGAGCGCCGCTTCGGTTCGCTTGCGGAATACGTGCAGGCGGTACATCAGGACCAGCACAGCGTGGTCCTGGACTACGACGTCTTCATGAACGTTCCCAGGCTGGATGCTCAGGATGTCAAGACCGTTCAGGAGCTTTACAACGCGGCAGATCTGGACTTCAGGCCAAGACCCGGTTCCGCGGCCATTGACCACGGCATGGTTCTTCCCAACGTGACGGATGGCTACGCGGGCGCTGCGCCCGATCTCGGGGCGCTGGAAGCAGGTCAGGCTCCACCCCATTACGGGCCCAGACCGTAAGAGGTATTTGGGCCTGTCAGGATATGATTATTCCTTGCACCCTTGAAAGGTGCTTTCGGATTAGCTGTTTTCGCCGACACCTGGAGCGGTAGAGCCCGGCAGCAAACAGAGACTTCATACAATGTGGTTTCACGCGCCTAAATGAGATCGGTCCTCAGTGTTGCGCTTCAGGCAGTGAAGACTGTGTCGACTGCATCACAACAGGTCTGAGCAAGGAGTATGCACTTTCTCACTCGCACCATCGTTCTGCTGCGGCCAGGCCTCGGCTAACTAATGGCGGGTACGTACATAGGAGCGGTCGATTTCCGAGATCTTGCCAACACCCGCCATTCCCATATCCGCGGCCAATTCCGCCTGCAGGATCTTCACGATCTGCACCACGCCGCGCTGTCCGAAAGCCGCTAAACCCCACAGATAAGGCCGACCGACACCAACCGCCGCAGCACCCAGTGCGAGGGCCTTAAATACGTCCGTACCGCGCCGGAATCCGCCATCCACCAGGACGGGAATCTTGCCGCCTGCCGCCTGCACGCACTCCGGAAGCGCTTCTATGGTCGCGCCGACCTGGTCAAGCTGGCGCGCCCCGTGATTGGAAACGATGATTCCGGACATTCCACACTTAACGGCGCGATCCGTGTCCTCTGAAGTGAGCACTCCTTTGACAATTACCGGCAGTTTACTTACTTCTCTGAGCCGTTGCAGTGTGTCCCAGGTGGGAGTTGGAAATGCTCGCGGAGCCGGTGCATCTCCGGCAGTCCAGAGAACATCATCTGAGTTATAAGCTAAGTCGCCCTTGTCATTCCTCGGAATTCCTTTTGCCATCTGGCACCAGCTGCGCACCAGCCCGTTATGCATGCTCCGCTCACGATGGGAGACGACATAGATGTCGACCGTCACGGAAATAGCCGAGCACCCCTGATCCTGCAGTTTCTCCGCAAAGGTCACCATCTGATTCTTCGTACGGAACTCAGCGGCCGTAGTGTACTGCCACCAGACCTTCGGCCCCTTGCCAGCCGAGACAACGTCGCCTATCCCCCCACTCGTAATCATCATCGAATCAGCCGTTCCGGCCGCCAGCGCGGTTTCCTGTTCTCCGTTCGGCACGAAGCAATTCTTTCCGCCTGTTACGGACAGGTAGATGGGCTGGGTCAGTTGTTTACCGAACAGAGTGATGGACGTGTCGATCTTACTAACGTCATTGGCGAGAACGTGGGGCCGGATGATCAGGTCATCGAAGCGACTCCGGTTGGCCCGGAGCGAAACCTCGTCATCGGATCCCTCATCCAGATAATCCCACGCGACCGGATCAAGTTTCGCCCTGGCCAGTTTGGCGAAGTCGAAAACATTCACTTGCTTCAATAACGAATCGGTCATTTCACTATATTTTCGGTCCGCCCTGAGCACGGGGGAAGCCGCGAGGAATTGACAGAAGCGGAGGAGGGCCTGACGTCTATTCACGCTCAAAAATTATCACAATTTAGGGGTTCGATCAATGATAGATTGCCGGGTCATTCCGTATGCGTGCGGC
>JAUZEU010000185.1 GCA_030838885.1 Bryobacterales bacterium
GGCGCCGCGATGGCGGACCAGATGGTCGCGCAGGAATGCCTCCATATGGGGTGCCAGGGACGTCATGACGCTTGGTCTTCGGGGAAGGCGGACATCAATTGCGTTCGCCAGCTAGCCGCTAGCCCGCCTCTTCGCTCGGCATTTCGCAAGCGGAGGCCACCGCGATTGTCGCCTATCGGACGGACCATGGAACCTTCAAAGAAGGGGCCGGCTTGTCTAAGATTCCCGGCGTCGACCTGAAAAAGCTTGAGGCCCGGACAGACAACATCGCTTTTTCCGCATTGGCAGCGATCGCAAGTAGCACGTGGTCTGCTCCTCTGTAAACCGTCCTTGTGCCATACTGCCGTTGTGCCGCGAAGCTTTCTCTGCGTGTGGCTGATCGTGTCGGCCGGGCGCGTCTTAATCGCCGCGGAGCCTCAGGTCAACAACATATACGTGAATGCGCGCCTCTGCGAGTCCTGCCACGCCGATGCGTCGCGCGCCTATCGGCGAACCGGTATGGGACGTTCACTCTATCGGCCAGCGGCGGCCAATCGAGTTGAGAAGCAGGCCGGGAAAAACGACTACGTTCACATCCCGTCTGGAACTCATTACGCCATGGCGTCGCGAGACGGCGTTTACTACCAGCGCCGGTGGACGATTGGGTTCGGCGGCGATGCGGCCAATGTCGAAGAATCCAGGATCGACTACATCATCGGCTCGGGCAATCACTCGCGTTCGTACCTGCATCGCACCGAGCGTGGAACGCTGATCGAGCTGCCCCTATCCTGGTACGCAGAGAAGGGGGGATCCATGGCGATGAGCCCGGGTTTCGACTCGCTGCACCCGCCCACCCGCCGGCTCGTTTCCTACGAGTGCATGTTCTGCCACAACGGTTATCCGCAAGTCCCCGTCGGCCACGATGCCCCGGGTAGCGAGCCGGTCTTCGCCGGTGACCTTCCGGAAGGAATCGACTGCCAGCGCTGTCACGGTCCGGGCGGCCGTCATGTGGAGGCGGCGCAAACTGCCGGGGCGGATCGGGCGGCCGTTCGCGCGGCCATCGTGAATCCGTCCCGGCTGACTCCGAAACTCCGGATGGACATCTGTCTTCAGTGCCACCTGGAGTCCACCAGCACCGCCCTTCCCGCCCTCGTCCGCCGGTTCAGCCGCGGACCCTATTCGTTCACGCCGGGAGAACGTCTCTCCGACTTCCTCCTGGCTTTCGATCATGCGCCCGGCTCCCAGCGCGACGAGAAGTTCGAGATCGTCGGAAGCTCGGAATATCGGCTCCGCAAATCGCGCTGCTTCCTCGAAAGCAACGAGGCAATGACGTGCGACACGTGCCATAATCCGCACCGCACCCCTACCCGCGAGGAAGCCCCTGGTTACTACGCAGGGGTGTGCCGAGGCTGTCATGCCGCGGCGTTCAACACCCGGGTGGCGAAAGGCTCACATCCGGGCGGCGTGGACTGCGTTGCCTGTCACATGCCGAAGCGCAGGACCGAAGATGTGGTGCATGTGGTCATGACCGACCACCGAATTCAGCGGCGCCCGCCGGCTGGCGATCTGCTCGCCGAACTGGCGGAGCGCCATCCGAAGGAGTCTAAAGAATATCGGGGTGTGGTCGTGCCGTATCTCCCCCCGACGATCCCTGCTACAGGACCAGACGCGCTCTATCGCGCCTTCGCACAGGTGGCGATGGGCAACAATCTCAAGGCGGGCATCGCCGACTTCGCACGGCTCATGATGTGGCAGCAGCCTCGCGAGCCGGAGTGGCACATCCAGCTCGGTGACGCGCGCCTCGCCAACGGAGAGCCGGCCAAAGCGGTCGCCTCTTATGAGGCGGCGTTGCGGCTGCGTCCTCAAATGCCCCGTGCCCTCCAGGCGCTCGCGAAAGGCTCGAGGGCGGCTGGACAGCTCCCGCGGAGTTTGGACCTGCTGCGCAGGGCCACTGAAGCATCGCCTTCTGACGCCGGTGCGTGGTACCAGCTCGCCATGGCTCAGGCTGATCTGGCGCGCAATAATGACGCAATTCAAACCTTCCGCCGTGCCATCGCGCTGGATCCGGACCTGCCGGGCGTTCATGTCATGCTGGCGCGAGCACATTTTGCGGCTGGCCAGATGGACGATGCCGCGGCCGCCCTGAGTGACGCGTTGCGGATCGATCCCTACGAATCGACTGCGTGGGACCTCGCGGGCCGGGTCCTGACGACAAAGCGGGCTTACCCTGCTGCATTCTTCAACTTCGAACAGGCCATTCGCTACCGCCCGGAGTTTGCGCCCCATATCTACGACTACGCCCTGGCGCTCTCCACCGCGAGCGAGTTCGACCGAGCCGAGACGCGGGCGCGGAACGCCATACGCGCGGACCCTCGAATGGCAGAGCCGCATGTTCTGCTCGGCGGTCTCCTCGTCAGGAGAAGCCAAATCGATGCCGCTGCCGCGGAGTACAGCGAGGCCGTACGGCTGCGCCCTGCCTCCGCCCGCACCCGGCTGGAATTCGCGTCGGTGCTTGTGGCGCAGGGAAAGATGCCGCAAGCCGCCGAACAGCTGCGAGTAGCGGCAAAGAGCGACGATGCGGAGGCCGCCCGAATTGCCGCGTCCGCGCTCCAACGCCTCGGTCAGCGCTGAGGCGCTCCTAACTTTCCATTTCGCCGATTTGCTGAAGAAGCTAAATGTTCCTCTGGCGCTGGCGGTGTCAATGTCGTTCGCCCCGTCTTTGTTCAAGTCCGATATCGCAATCGAGGAGCCTACGCCGGAACCGTTATGAACCATTTCGGGAACGAATTCGGCTCCGCTTTTGGGTTTCTTACGGTTCGGTAGACGTAGACTACTGCGGGCCTGTAGCGATCAAGCCCGTTGTAATTTTCGAGGTAATGCCAGAGGCTCTTCCCGACAACGAAGTCCGGGATGCCGTCACC
>JAUZEU010000196.1 GCA_030838885.1 Bryobacterales bacterium
CCGTCGGATAAAGGTGTACGCCGAGACGCTTCTCCAGTGCCTCTGCCGCGTCCAGCAGCGCGAGGGAATCAAGCCCGAGCTCGAAGAACGGCTTCGGTGCATCGTCCAAGTTCCAGTCAAACGCGCCATGCCTGCCGAGGAGTTCGCCGATCAGATTACTGATCGGGTCACCACCGGCTGCGACCGCCACGTTCCGAGATGCAGGCACCGGAGTGGGCGTAGGCGTCGGCCGCGCAGCGAGGGTAAGGCTCTTCTCCAGCAGACCTCGGATGTTCTGCAGCGAACGCACCTTCTTCACCGTGAAACGCCGTACGGCGGCCAACTGGCGACCCTGATGGTCGAAGATCCCAAAGCTGTAGCGCAGCATCTCGCTGCTGCCGGGATCCGCGTCCAGTGGTTGTACCAGCACGCGGACATCTCGACGCCCGGCAAACGATACGGCCTGAAACTCCTCGATTGCAAACGGAATGAACAGATTTGCCTGGTCCAGCCGATCGCGCAGCGGAAAGAGCGGCACGATGGTCGCGCAGTCGAGAAACACCGGGTGCAGCAGGAAGTCCGCGCGTCGTGCAGCGGCCTCCGGACCGAGCGTCACATCACCAAGGTGCTGACCCGTCGGAAGCGCCGCAACCCGGCCGGAGCACTTCATAAAGCCGTCATGAAAGATGCCTATGTAGCGGGTCACCCCATAACATGCGTCAAGATCCCCGGCCTCATCGGGGAGCGGCTCTGTGCATGCAGGCGCCGGCGTGGAATCGAACGGTCTGGCGGGCCCCAGCAGGCATGCCATGTGGGTCGTGACGATGGCTGTGAGAGCACGATCGCCCTTCCACGGCTGGCTGGTCACCGTGATCTGGCCTTCACCGCCCTTCATGTCGACAGTCACGGTCACCCGGCGATCGATTCGGGCGTTGGTTACGACTGGCTCATGGAACATAACGCTGCGGAGCGCCAGCGCGGAGATGTCCATGCGCTGCGCCTGCAGCGTCTTGTAGACAGCGTCCAGCAGCGCCACCCCGGGCAGGATATGAATATCCTGAACCCGGTGTGAGTTGACCAGAGGATCCGTATCCCGAACCGTGAACTGACTGCGGATTCGTGTAGTGTTCATTTGCCTCATGCCTCAACCAGTGATTCACAGGTGAAGTTCTCGAGCGAAAGCAGGCCCGTGTCCTGCGACGGGTAGTCGGCCGGTGGAGAATGCCACGCGTAGATCTTCTCCGCATCGGCAACGCCGGGCCTAGCGGCCTCCAGATCAACGGGGCGTCGTGCCTCCGCCGGTCGCTCCGACACGACCACGTGCACATTCGTCTTGCCGAAGCCGAATGCGCTGATGCCCGCGCGTCGCACTCCTGCCTGCTCCGCCCACGGCCGCGCCGCCAGAACGGGGAGAAACGGCGTACGTTGGAATTCGAAGCGCGGGTTGATCCGTTCGCAGTGCAGAGTCGGGGGCAGCGTTCGATGGTGCAGCGCCAGCGCAACTTTGATGAAGCTGGCAATTCCCGCCGCTGAGAGAAGATGACCCACGTTGGTCTTAACGCTGCCGACCGCGCAGTGGGCGGGAGGGTCCTTGGCGAATACGCGCGTCAGCGCACGCAGTTCGATGGGGTCGCCGATCATGGTCCCGGTGCCATGGGCCTCGATGTATGACACGGTGCTCGATGGCACCGCGGCATTGTGCAGTGCGCGTTCGATCACATCGACTTGCCCTTCCACCCCGGGGGTGGTAACGCCCAGCGTGCGGCCGTCGTTGTTGATTGCGCTCCCGTCGATCACAGCGTAGACGTGATCGCCGTCAGCCAAAGCCTGTGATAGGGGCTTCAATACGACGCAACCGACTCCCTCGCCGGGTACAAAGCCGTTCGCCTTCTCGTCGAAAGTTCGGCAGCGCCCGTCCGGCGAGAGCGCATGCGCCGCACTAAGAAACAGGTATGCCTTCTCATCGAGCAACAGATCTACCCCGCCGGCGATGGCTAATTCTGAGTCGCCGGTCCGCAGGCTCTGGCACGCCAGGTGAACGGCGGCCAGCGACGACGAGCAGGCAGAATCGATCACCATGCTGGGACCACGCAGATCGAGCACATGGGACACGAAAGCAGCAATGAAGTTCTGTCCCACTCCGGTGACGCTGTGCTTCCCGGGAGAGGTGATCCGCTCGGCGTACCGGCTAATGCGCGCTCCCGCAAAGACGCCGACCCGGCGTCCCTTAACGGAAACGTGATCGTACGGCGAGTCCAGGACCGCCGCGAGACTGGTCTCCATAAAAAGGCGGATGAGCGGATCCAGATCTGCCGCTTCTTCCGGGCTCAGGCCGAAGAGAGCGGGGTTCACTAACTCAAAGCCGTCGATAAATCCGCCCCACTGGCTCATCGTCTTTCCGGGCTCGTGACGGCCCGAGTAGAGGGACGGTGCATCCCACCGGTCCGGCGGGACGGCGCTCACGCTGTCCACGCCGCCGACAAGGTTCCGCCAGAACATTTCTTTGTCCTTCGCCCCTGGGAATCGACACGCGATGCCGATGACAGCCACCGGAAAGTTGGACGTCGAAACAGGCGCGGGGAGTGACATCACGGTCGGCGAGGGCGTCGCCGTCGGCAGTTCATAGCTGACTGCCAGGTACCGAACCACGGCCCCGATGGAGTTGCACCTGATCAGCGCGCTCGGATCGACCTTCCTGCCGAGCCACTGCTCGATCTGCGCGACCACGCCGATGAGAACAATCGAATCGATTCCGAGATCCTCAAAGACTGTTTCGTCCTTAAGCCTGCTCTCCTCGATTTCGAGTTCTCTGGCGACAATAGCGCGGACCTCTCGACGAACATTATCGAAACCACGGTCCCCAGCTGAGACGGCACCCGGGGTCGTTGCAAGCCGTTCCTGATCGGGTGCCCCCGATCGTTCCGGTGCCAACTCAATTGGCCGTTCCAGCGCCTCTGCCATCAGCGCCGGCTCACCTGCGGCCGCTACGCAAACCACTGGCCCTGACTCCGCGGCTTCCGCGATGCGATGGAGCGCGTTGAAACACTGCTCCGAGTTGAGCGCGATACCGGCGGCGGAATCATCTCCCGCGCTGCGGGCGAGACCCATCTGCTCCCATCTTGTCCATTGCACTGACCGGTAGTAACGGTGACCTTGGGCGTGCTGGTACTGCGCGAACAAATCGAGGAATCGGTTCGCCGCGGCATAGTCCAGCAGCCCTGAGGCAAGCTTCGGCGCCATGGCCGAAACCGACGAGAACAGTACGAACACGCTGGGCGGGTCAATGGCCATCAGGCGGTGGAGTACCCAGAGAGCATCCACCTTAGGAACCAACACCTCCGCCATCGACGCTGCCGTCTTCTGATAGAACGCCGGCGTCGCATGGCTCACCGCCCCTGCGCAGTGGTACACGTGGGTGATGCGCCCGTGCACTGCGCGGAACTCCGCTATCGATGCGCCGAGAGTGGCCTCATCGCACAAGTCACCACGCCAGAACTCGACCGCGATTCCCTTCGCGCTAAAACCTTCGATGAGTCGCTTTTGGTCGCCGCTTAACTCGCGCCGTCCTGTGAGCAGCACTGCACGGAAACCCCGCGCTACCAGATCGCGGGCCAGCGCCACGCCAATCTCGCCGGTGCCGCCGGTAATGAGTGCCACTCCGTTGCGCTCACGTTCCGGGTGCGGCGGGGCAGACTGAACCCGCTCCATGACACGCGCCAGTCGCATGCTGCCCAACCAGGCGACCTGACTCGGTCCATCGTGCCGGGCCAACTCGCGCGTGATCGCCGCCGCGGCGCTTTCGGCTGTGAAACCGCTGTGCGCGAAGTCCACCGTTTTGCTTCGGCATCGCCGATACTCCGCCCAGAGGCTCTGGTAGAACCCGGCCTCCTGCGCTCCCGCAAGCGATGTCGGTGCGGATCGCTCGCCGATGCGCTGCAGTCCCAACGTTGCCTGCAGCACGTCAAGCCGCTCGCCCTTTTTCAGCGGCCCGCCGATCAATTGCCGGATGAACTCGAGCCTGCTGCATGCCTGCAGGCTGGTGTAATCGAACGCTCCGTCGAGGGCCGTCAGGTCCAAAACCCCGGAGATCCGTCCGGCGCTTGCAACGACCGCCTTCGCCGCCATGTGGCCGGCCGTTTGGTCGGATGGTGACGAGATGAGCAGACGACGTCCGCGCCCAACCAGTTCCGCCACACGTCTGCTCACAGGGCCGCTCGTCAGCGCGATCAGCGCGCCTTCCATGTTCTCGGCCTGCGGCTCCTGCGTGTCTGTTCCGCCGAGAGGCCGCTCCACCCACCGTTCGGCGTAAAACGCGGACACGGGTCCGGATGCGGCGGCGCGGACATCAGCATTGCCAACGGTCACCCAGAAGGACTCGCGGGCAAACGGGTATTCAGGCGTCGTCACCAGCGCGGCCCCGGCCCGCGATACGATCTTCTCCCATTCCATGCTGAAGCCCTTTACCCAGAGGGCAGCAATCTTTCGCACCTCTCCAGCCGTCACCAGAGCCCGCAACCGCTCTTCGACTTCGGCTTCGCTCGCGAAAAGCCCCATGGCCTCATGTCCGCTGGCCTGAGCGATTCCGCTGGCAACGTCGGCCGTTCCTTGTGGCCACTGGCGCAGTTGTGCCGCCAGTTCGTTGGCGGACGCAGCCACCGCCGCCAGCCGATGCATCAGGGGCGTTTTCCTGCGCAGCGAAAATGCTAAATCGTGAAGGTAGGTCTGCTCTTCCCCTTCGCTGGCAAAACTCTGTGCAGTCAGAACATCTGTGATCGCCTTTGATCGCAGGCGCAGGGCCTCGGGGGTTTTGGCGGAGAGCACGAACAGATGCGGTCCCGGCGCCGGTGCTGTGCGCGGTGCCACGGCCTGCGCCTCTTCCAGCACTACGTGTGCGTTCACACCACCGAAGCCGAAAGAGCTCACACCGGCGCGCCTCGGCTGCCCCTGCAACTCCGGCTCTTTCCAAGGTGCAGTCTCCGGCGAGAGGCGAAAGTACGCGTCCGCCAAGTTGATGTGAGGGTTCATCTCCGTGAGGTACGGGCTGCCAGGAATGGTCCGGTGACCCAGCGCAAGTACCGCTTTGAGCAACCCCGCCAGTCCGGCGCCGGCTTCCAGGTGGCCGATCTGCGCCTTCACGCTGCCCACCATGAAGTGGGGAGTGACCTCCGTGCGGCCGCGCTCGGCATGCAGCCGCAGGAATGCCCGTTTCAGCCCATTCGCCTCAATCGGATCGCCCAGAGAGGTGCCGGTGCCGTGCGCCTCCACATAACCGATGGTCAACGGATCGATGTTCGCATTTGAAACGGCCGCGACAATGACATCTGCCTGCGCGTCCGGATTGGGTGCCGTAAGTGAGTTGGTGCGGCCTCCGTGGCGAACAGCTCCACCTTTGATGACAGCCCAGATACGATCGCCGTCACGAACAGCGTCGTCCGCGCGCTTCAGAAACACGCAGACCACCCCTTCGCCCCGGACATATCCCGCGGCTTGCGCGTCGAACGGCCTGCAAGCGCCTTCAGGACTCAGCATGCCCGCGTCAGCGAACACCTGAAACGGCGTTCGCGAGGCCAGAACGTTCACGCCGCCCACCAGTGCCAGTTCACTTTCTCCACGCCTCAGCGTTTCGACAGCGCGCCACAGGGCGACAAGCCCACTGGAGCAGGCGGTGTCGATCGCCTCACTCGCGCCTTTCAGATTGAATTGCTGCGAGATCCGATTGGCGAGTACCGCGTGGCTTATGCCCGTTCCGATATGAGACGTGCGGGCAGCCTGTGTATTTAGCAACAACTCGTAATAGTCGA
>JAUZEU010000207.1 GCA_030838885.1 Bryobacterales bacterium
GGCGCTCCCGAGAAACGGCCTTCGAGGAAGCGTGCCGGGATCAGTCCCGTTGCGACCGCCAAACGCGGTATACGCCCTGTTCGAGGTCGCCAGATTCATTCCTCACGGTAAACACCTGGAGATGTTCGCGGGTCGCCCAGGCCAGCCAACCGTCTTCGAGGTTACGCACGGTTCTCCAAAGGCAGCCCAATTCAGCGCTGCTTGGTGTTCATTCTCGAAACGGGTATTATTTCGGTATCCGCCTTAAGATAGTAGCCGTTGGAACTTCTACAATTTCAGCAACTTCTCAGACATGACGCGTTGGCGATTCTCATTGGCACCGTGTTGGTTGCCATCGGTGCGGGTACCGTCGTGCTGGCGTCGCTTCGCAAGTTTTCGAAAAATCCGGAGATCCTCTGGTTCGGCCTGTTTTCCTTCCTGTATGGGGTCCGCCTGCTGGCGAAGGCGACTGCATTCAGATTGCTGTTCGATTTTCCGCAGCCCTTCTGGCTTTATCTGATCGCTGGCTTTACTTACTTCCTTCCACTGGCCGGCGTTCTGTTTGTGCGCGAGATAGTTCCGGAGCGGCGCAAGCTATCTAATCTCATCGCTCTGTTCCAGTTCGCGTTCGCCATCTGTGGGATCGTTTCTGATGCTGTTCAGCGTCAACCCGAAAGCCTGCATCTTGCAAACAACCTGATTGTGATCGCATATTCCATTTTGATCACGACTGGTGGTATTCGAAAGCCGGGGACGCTCATGGCGTCGCGGCCACTTTTTTGGGGGTTTGGAGTCTTCCTCCTGACCGTGCTTTTCGCAAATATCGCCACCCTCCGTTCTTCCTTAAACTTCGATCCGGAACCCATCGGCTTTGTTGTTCTGCTTGCGGCGCTGGGCTACGCAACGGCAGTTCGCACTGCGGCCAATCAGGAGCGGCTGCTCGCACTCGATAGGGAACTCGATATTGCTCGGCGCATCCAGTCGTCCATCCTTCCACAAAGCGCGCCATCCGGCGACGGAATCCGGATCGAAGCCCACTACCTTCCCATGACGGCCGTTGCGGGCGATTTCTACGAGTTTCTCAGAACCGATGAGAGCCATTTCGGGGTGTTGATCGCCGACGTGTCGGGCCACGGCGTGCCCGCCGCGCTGATTGCATCGATGGTAAAGATCGCGGTCGCGGCGCAGATCGACCATGCGGATGCGCCCGCCCGCGTCCTCTCCGGTATCAACCATGTTCTGAGCGGCAAGATGCAGGGGCAGTATGTCACGGCTGCTTACATGTTCTTCGATCTCACAAATCGTCGGGCCCGATATGCGGCGGCGGGACATCCTCCGATGCTTAGGTGGTGCGCCAATCGGCGCATTTGTGAGCGGGTCGAAAAGAACGGGATGGTGCTGGGTCTCTTCGCGAGGGCAGAATACGAAGCAGTGGAACTTGATTTTCATCCGGGTGACCGATTCCTTCTCTATACCGATGGCGTAACAGAAGCAGCCAACGAACGTGATGAGTTCTTCGGCACAGAGCTAATGGCGGAGGAACTACAAGCGCCAGCCTGTGCCGGAAGGATACTCCGCCGGATGTCCTCCTGGGCCGGATATGATCGGGGCCGTTCGCAGGATGACGATCTCACGTTGATCTTGATCGAAATAGGCTGCGTATCAGGGTGTGATTTGGATTCTGGATCGCAGGTGCGCGACGAGTAATGACCGGTAGCGGCGTGGGCACATGCCCCCATAACGGCGAAGGAGAGAGTGTTGGTAGCCGGCCGCCTGAAATGCTGACGCGGGCGGATCACCCGCCACTTCGCGACGAGGCAGGATGGTAGACGCTTCGCCGTTATGCAGCGTCTATCCAGCAAACAAGTGGTTAACGGACTGGCCCGTTGCGGCCAATCAGCTCCTTGGCTTTTCGCAGCTCTGAGACGGATTGTCATCAGGATCATCAGTCCCATCTGCTCCCTGAGCCGTCACAGCACACCGATGGTGAGTTGGTTCCTCGGGCGGCTGATGTACGTCAACCGCACCGGGACGGCAGGTCCCAGCGCGACGCGGCCAGGTACACGGACGTTCACCTAATTGTGGCCCGGATAACCCGGAGCGGCACAAAATACGGAATCTCGGATACTCGGCCCCCGATGGAGAAATCAGACCGGTCAGGCTGTGTGTACATTGACAAAACCTCTCGGCCACGATTAACCATAGTTACGGAGAATCGAGAGTTCCGGACAATCGAGGCGTCTGCTCGGCTCTGCAGCCGATCTTCCGGAGGAGATTGGCTGGCTGTATCTCGCAGCTCAAACCGAGTTATCACATTTGCGCATCGTCAATGGCGACGACTGCCATTTAGCAGCCGCGCTGCCTCTGCTATGTCATTGAGAGCTAATATCGGGCTTGCTGGCGATCGCCGGTTGTTTGCGAGGCAAATGTTTCGAGGTACGCGGGCATGCACACCACGTTCGGGGGCACGCAAGAAGAATCGTGAGGTGTCACCCGTATGCCGCGCGTTGGAGCGTCCATAAATCCGATTCTGGCACAGTGTTCGAAGTTATGGGCGCAAACTAGAAGTGGAATCTTTCCGTCGACGTTTGCTCATGCTAATCCATTCCAACTTCTCGCCGTTAGCCCGCGCTAAGCAGTTTGCCGATTGGCTTGGGATCCGTGTGCCAATCCTGCTTGCGCCCATGGCCGGCGCGTGCGGCACTCTCATGATGAAACCGGATGAAATCCTGGCCTGGACCGGAGAATTCCGTTCGAAAAGTGAAGGACACTTTCAACTGAACCTCTGGATTCCGATCCCCCATCGGCGCGCAACGTTGAACTCGAGCAGCTTCAACGCGAGTTCCTTGTGAACTGGGGGCCTCCTGTCCCTCCGGAAGCTGGAGATACTCCTCTCCAGAATTTCGGTGCACAGTGTCAGGCCATGTTAAAAGCGGAGCCGAGGGTGATTTCTTCCATCATGGGCCTTTACGAACCGAAGTTCGTTTCCGAAATGAAGGGCCGCGGGATTATCTGGTTTGCGACCGCCACAACAATCGCTGAGGCCAAGGCCGCCGAGGCCGCGGGTGCTGATGTGGTGGTCGCACAAGGTATGGAGGCAGGTGGACATCGCGGAGCGTTTCACCCGGACGAAGCGGAGCGACAAGCCGTCGGTCTGATGGCTCTCTTGCCAGAGGTCGTCGATGCCGTCGTGGTACCGGTTGTCGCAACAGGGGGCATCGCGGATGCACGAGGAGTAGCAGCGGCGTTGTTGTTGGGTGCGAGCGCAGTCCAGATCGGAACGGGCTTCCTGCGCGCTCCTGAAGCGATGACGCCCCCTCCTATGCGGCCAGACTTGCCCGGACGGAAGCACACGAGACTGTAGTGACGCGTGCGTTCAGTGGCCGAGCTGGGCGTAGCGTTGCGACAGCGTACGTTCGCGCGGCAATGACCGGTCCAACTCCAGCGCCATACCCCATTCAGCGGGGACTCACTGCCGGAATGCGAGATGCGGCAAAAAAGGCGGGAGATGCCGAGCGCATGCAAATGTGGGCTGGTCAATCCGCGAAGCTCGCCAGGACCGAACCGGCTGGAGAGATCGTTCGGCAGCTGTGGGATGGCGCGCTGCGCATTCTGGATGGAGCGGCAAAGGTCTAGCTCTGTCTCACTGGGAAACGTCCACTCGTTGAGAGTGAGTGGTTGGCGA
>JAUZEU010000216.1 GCA_030838885.1 Bryobacterales bacterium
GACGGATCACGGCACCCTCTTCGGCGCGGTTAAGTTTTACTATGCTGCCAATGCCAAAGGGTTCCACCCGGTCTTCGGTTGCGAAGTCTTCGTTTCGAACGAAGGTCACAAGACCCGTTCCTCCACGGATCGCTACAATCACCTCGTCCTGCTCTGCGAGAACCAGGAGGGCTACCGGAACCTGATCGACCTGGTCTCCACCGCCTATCTCGAAGGTTTCTACTACAAGCCCCGCATCGACAAAGACCTTCTCGCGAAGCATTCCAACGGCCTGATCTGTCTCTCCGCCTGCCTCCGCGGCGACCTGAACGAGACCATTCTCAACGACCGGTACGACGATGCACGCCGCCTCGCTCATACCTACCGCGAGATGTTCGGCAAAGAGAACTTCTTCCTCGAAATCCAGGATCACGGCCTCGAACAGGATAAGCGCCTCACTCCTCAGGTCAATCGCCTCTCCATCGAGACCGGAATTCCCCTGGTTGTCACTAACGACTCTCACTACCTCCGCAAGTCCGACGCCCGCGCCCACGAGATTCTCATGTGTATCTCGACGGGAAAAACCATCAACGATCCCAATCGCATGCACTGGGATCACCCTGATTTCTACCTGAAAACCCGTGCGGAAATGATGGCGCTCTTCGGCGAACTCGAAGACGCCGTCGATCGTCCATGGGAAATCGCTCAGCGCTGCGCTGTCAAGCTGGAAAAGGTCAAAGACCCCTTCCCCCGTTTCGATATCCCCGAAAGCTTCAACACCGATTCTTACTTCGCTTATGTGGCACGCCAGGGCTTCGAACGCCGCCGTCCGCGCCTCGAGGCGCTCCGTGCTTCCGGCTGGCTGAAATACGATCTCAGCGAATATGTGGAACGCCTGGACCGTGAGATCGCCATGATCCAGCAGATGAAGTTCTCCGGCTACTTCCTCATCGTGTGGGACTTCATCCGCTACGCCAAATCCATAGACATCCCGGTCGGCCCTGGCCGTGGTTCAGCGGCAGGCAGCCTCGTTGGTTATGCCATGTCCATCACCGATGTGGACCCCTTGCAATACGGCCTGCTCTTCGAGCGCTTCCTGAACCCCGAGCGCATCAGCATGCCCGATATCGATATCGATTTCTGCATGAACCGCCGCGGTGAGGTGATCCAGTATGTCACCCAGAAGTACGGCCGCGAGCAGGTGGCGCAGATCATCACCTTTAATACGCTTGGTGCACGGGCCGCGATAAAAGACGTCGGCCGCGTTCTGGAATTCAGTGTCGGTGAGGTTGAAAAGCTTACCAAGCTCGTGCCCGCCACGCTCAATATCAAGCTGAAGGACGCCATCGAACAGGAGCCAGGCTTCAACGAGGCTGCTGCCAGAGACCCGCGGATCAAGGAATTGCTCGACGTTGCCCAGCGCCTGGAAGGCTTCGCGCGAAACTCATCCGTTCACGCCGCCGGCGTGGTGATCTCTCCGCTGCCGTTAAAAACTCTCGTCCCGCTCAGCCGCACCAACCGCGACGAAATCGTTACCCAGTACGACATGAACGGTCTTGACAAGCTGCAGCTTCTCAAGATGGACTTCCTCGGCCTCACCACGCTCACGCTGATCGATGAGGCGCTTAAGATGATCTCCCGGCGGCACGGTGTAAAGCTTGTGCTGGAGGATCTGCCGGTGGAGGACCCCGGAGCGTACGAAGTCTTCTGTAAAGGTCTTACCAGCGGCATCTTCCAGTTCGAATCGCCGGGCATGCGCGACATTCTGCGCCGCTATCAGCCCAGCCGTATCGAAGACCTCACAGCGCTTAACGCGCTCTATCGCCCCGGCCCGATTCAGGGAGGCATGCTCGACGACTTCATTGAGCGCAAGCATGGCCGCAAAGCTGTCGTTTATGACGTACCGGAACTGAAGGAACTGCTCGGCGAAACCTTCGGCATCATCCTCTACCAGGAGCAAGTGATGCAGATCTCCAATCGCCTGGCGGGCTATTCGCTCGGCGACGCCGATATGCTGCGCCGCGCCATGGGCAAGAAGAAGCTCGAGGAAATGACGAAGCAGCGGGAACGCTTCGTCAAAGGCGCGCTGGAGAAGGGCCACCCGCAGAAAAAGATCGAAAAGATCTTCGACCTGATGGAGCAGTTCGCGGGCTACGGCTTCAACAAATCGCACTCGGCGGCGTACGCTTTCCTGGCCTTCGTCACGGCATACCTGAAAGCGCATTATCCGGTCGATTTCATGGCCGCGCTGCTCACCTCGGAAACGGGTAACGTCTCGAAGGTCGTCAAGTACATCAACGAATGCCGTGAGATGGGTATTCGCGTCCTGCCGCCCGATATCAACGCGAGCGAACTCACCTTTACGCCGGTCCGCGATGAGAAGGGTGATGCCATTCGCTTCGGGCTTGGGGCGGTGAAGAACGTTGGTCAGGGCGCGGCGGAAGCGATCATCAAAGCGCGTATTGAAGTCGGCCGGTACAAGTCGATTTATCATTTCTGCGAACACGCGGACCTGAGCGCGATCAACCGTCGCGTGATCGAAAGCCTGATCCGCGCGGGCGCGCTGGATTCGCTGGAAGGCACGCGGCCTCAACTGATGCTGGCGCTCGATGGAGCGATGGAAGCCGGCGTGCGTGCGGCGCGGGATCGCGACAGCGGGCAGGAAGGTCTCTTCGGCATGATGATCGCCGCAGACGACCCCGAGCCCACCCTTCCTAAAGCGAACGACTGGACGCTTCGGGAGAATCTGCAGGGCGAAAAGGAGATGCTGGGCTTCTACATCACCGGCCATCCCCTGGATGCGTACGCGGACAAGATCTCCGAGCTTGCCACCCACGATTCATCAAAGCTGGAAGGATTGGAAAAGGGCACCGAACTTGCACTCTGTGGCCTCTTAACGGGCATCCAGCGACGCCGTAACCGGGAAGGCAAGCCATGGGCTTCCATGGTGATCGAGGACTGTGCCGGCTCGATTGAAGGGATGGTCTTTACCACAGCCTACGAAAGCCTGAATACGATGCTGGTGGAAGATCAGGCCGTGCTGATTCGTGGCAGCGCGTTGCCGGAAGAAGGCAATCCGACCAAAGTGTCCATTAAGGAAATCGTTCCGCTGGACGTGGTGCGTGTTCCCCTGCCTTCGCTCATCGGCATCAAGGTTGTGATGGGGCGAAACGGGATTGATCGTGCCGCGGAACTGCAGGAACTGTTCAAACGGAAACCGGGCGACACCCAGGTCCGCCTGAAACTCGAACTTCCCCGCGACTTCGCGGTGCTTCTGGACGTACCGTCAAAGGTGCGTCCCGATAAAGAGTTTAAGGGCGAGATCGCGCGCATCTGCGGCAAAGACATGATCGAAGTGATGGGCCATTAGTTCGTCCGACCCCGCGCCGCCATTTTGCGAAGAGCCGCATCCTGGGTAATAAGCGGCGCCCCAAGTGCCCGTGCGAGAGCGAGGTACGCCGCATCATACGAAGTCAGATTGTGCCGCAGTGCCCAAATCTCCAAGATCAGAGGTGTGTGCGGGTGGCGCATAATCGGCATCGCCGCGAAAGCGACAAGAGCTTCGTGGCCCTGCGCGGCGGTCAACTCGCCATGCAGGACAATATGGCGCAGAGCCTGGGCAACCTCCAGGTCGATCAAGTGAGGGGCATGCATCTCATTATCTAGCAATGAGTCGGAGATTTCGAGCCCGACCTCGCTCCGCAGGAGGGTCTCGAGCAGAGCGGATGCATCAATAACAATCATCGTCCGTCGCGCATCGCTCTAATGATCTGTTCTGTAGTCTCAGTAGTCTTGATCGGCTTCAGCTTCTTCAGGCCCTCGAACCATTCCGGCAGGGTAGGGCGTTCGGCGAGTCTCTTCAGATCCTGAAGAATGTAGTCACTCATCGACATCCCTGCTGCGGCTGCACGAGCCTTCAGTGTCCGGTGAATATCGTCCGGCACATTGCGAATCTGTATCATCACGGACATGTTACCCACATGTTAGCATGTGCTCCACATGTGATACCCCTGTTCCGTGCCGGACGATAGAATAGCGGGAGGATCTTATGAACCGACTCTTCCACTTCGCGGCCACCAGCGCCGTCCTGCTCACCGGCACCCTTGCCGTCCGTCTGGCATTCGGCAATGCCAACCCCACCAACGTCCTCTCCGGCCAATCGGCCTTTGCCAGCTACAGCAATGTAAAAGCAGGGGTTTGGCGGCATATTACCGCCAACGATCTGCCGAAGCCAGGTGCTACCCCTTCATCTTCGAATGGAGCCCGCGTGGTGCCGCGCCCGGACAACGCATGGCCGGTGGCTCCCCAGGGATTCAAGGTCGAACTCTTCGCGACAGGGCTGCTGAACCCGCGACTCACGCGTACCGCCCCCAACGGTGATTTGTTTGTGGCGGAGACGACTGGCAAAGGCGAAATCACGATTTTCCGCGGCATCACGGCTGATGGCAAGCCGAAGGAAACCTCCACCTTCGCCACCGGCCTGAACTCAC
>JAUZEU010000292.1 GCA_030838885.1 Bryobacterales bacterium
GAGTTTCACAATCTGGCCGGCCTTTTCTCCGACAGTCACGGGCCGACCCAGATGCTTGCCCTGCAGCCGCGCTTCGGCAATGCCCGCGCGGATACGCTCGCGGAGGATATCGTGTTCGAAGGCCGCAAACACGGAGAGCAAACCGGCCATCGCCCGGCCCGTCGGCGTCGTCAGGTCCAGTGCTTCGGTGAGGGATACGAACGCGACGCCCAGTTCCGCCAGTTCCTTCAAGGTTACGACCAGATCGAGGAGTGACCGGCCCTAGCGGTCCAGCCGCCAAACCAGGACGACATCGATCTCGCGCCGCCGGGCAGCGGCCAGGAGTTTTCACGGAGTTCGCGTTCGGCGGCGCCCGACCCGACCTCTTTGATCTGAATGGCAATCGTCCAGCCGCGCTTCGCCGTGTACTCGCGCATGGCACGCATCTGTAACGGCAGAGTCTGCTGGTCGTGCGTTGAAACCGGCGCATAGAGCCCGGCGCGAAACATTTTCGGTGGTTCCTGGCGCTGGCCAAAAACCCTGGTCGATTTCGTTGTGTTCGATGCCCGTTTGGCGGTCACTTGGTGAGGTCCGGTGTGCAGGGCTTTAAGCTAATCCTTTCAGCCATGCCCGAACCATCATATATATAAGAAGGTCAGGCGGCCGCCGGTGTCGCAGTCCCGGCCAGCGTGGCCGTGTAATTCCAGGGCATCCACTGCGCCGGGCGCACCGTTATCTCCGCGGGATGCCGGAGTAACTCCTTCAGGTAGTCGAACGGGTTGACCTTGTTCAGTTCGCATGTATGAATCAGGCTCATGAAGAGATCACCCACCCGCGCACCGTTCATCGTCGTATAGAAGAGCCCGTTCTTACGGTTCAGGATTGCTTTCTTCAATGCCCTCTCGACGACATTATTATCGATCGGTGCACCTGGCTGCCGCAGTAACAGCGTTAGCTTCGTCCAATGCCTCAGTAAGTAAGAGATTGCCCTGCCCAACCCGGAGTTCGGTTCTGTTTTGTGCTCTGCAACCGGGTTTCCATCCACTGGCGCAAATCCTTCATCACCGGCGCGCTGTGCGTCTGATGAAACTTCAACCTTTCCTCCCGGGGTCAGGCCGCGCTCCTTCGTTTCAGCGTCGAAGCCGTATATCGTTCCCAGCGACTGCAGCACATACAGGCATTCTTCGGGAAAGCTCTCCGCGACTTCCGTAAACTGCCGTCTTCCGTGCGCAAGGCAGTTGGCCAGCAGGACTTGGATTCCCGCCAGCTTTGGCGTGTTCCTCGACAGCGCATCGCACCGTCGAAAATCATGCTCCTGGGTTCAGGATGGGTCCGGGAGTAAGCGGTGTGAGTTCGACTTGGTAGCCCAGTTTCCGGAGGTCAGCCACAAGCCTCCGACGCCTCTCTTTTAGGGCCTTGGGATTGGGTTCAAAGCCATTTTCCACATAGGCGACGCCATCGTGCAGAACCTTCCAGATGAGCCGGCAGAGACGATGGGCAATAGCCCAGACCGCTTTCTTATATCCCATGCGCGGCAGCCACCGCCGGAAAATAACCTGAAGGCGGCAGCCCTTCTTCTTTACCGCGGCATGGGCCAGTTGATTCAGCAGTCGTCGCATCGTCCTGTTTCCCTTGGCCGAGCGATTGCTGCTGGATTCGCCTGCGCTTTCCTGTCTTCCTGGACACACGCCGACCCAGGATGCCAGTTGAGCTGCGGAAGGAAATGCTGCTGCCGCCGGCCCGATCTCTGCGATAATCTGCTGTGCCGAGTCTACTCCGATCCCTGGGATTTCCACCAGACGGGTAACCGCTTCCTGATGGGCGTGCAGTTCCCCCGCAATGCTCTTCTCCAGGGTGGCCATTTGCGATTCGATCAGATCCAGACGCTCCAGATACAGGGACAATAGCTGCCTGTGCAGCGGCTGCGGCTGTCCGCTCAGGGCGTCGCGCAGTTCTTCCTTGCTGGCGTGCAGTCGCCAGTTTCCCAGATCCGCCAGACGGGCTGGATCGCTCTCCCCTTCTGCCAGAGCCCGCAGAATGCGCCTGCCGCTCTTGCCCAGAAGGTCGGTGATCAGGCTCGATAACTTGATTTGGCACTCTTCAAGGAGATTCTCCAGTTGGTTTTGCAGCCGTACCCGATCCTCCCTCAGCTGGTACCTGCTCCGGGTGAGCGTACGCCACCAGCGTTGTTCCGGCTCTGGAACGTAGCTCAGTATCAGATCTCCGGAGAGCAGTCGGCTAACGATTCGTTTGGCGTCGCGAAAATCCGTCTTGCGACCTCGCGGTCCGCGGTTGGATCTTGCCTGCGCCAGATGTAACCGGCACTGACCCTCGAGTGCGATCCATACAGGCTTCCAGTACTGCGCCGTTGACTCCATGGCGGTTTCGTGGACGCCCCGTTCCTCCAGCCACGCTGATAAATGCCGCAGTTCGCTGATCGTCGTTCCGAACTTCCGGCATTCGAACTGGAGTTCTGTATCTCTGGCATTGGCGACTACCACCGCCAGCATCTTCTTGTGAACGTCAATTCCTGCGATGTTGTATGCGTCTTCCACAGCTTCCTCCCGGCGAGGAACGGAGAACGCGCGACAGACTTCATATGCACCGTCACGTGCTGCCGCCGTCCCTTGTCAGGAAAGCGGCGCACACTTACTGATTCCAAACCCGCGCGTTCGGATCAAACACATCTGCGGCCTCAACTCATCCAGTGCGACGCGGACCTTTGTCCGCCCCTGCGCCACGGCCATGCTAACACCGCCGGCAAAAAA
>JAUZEU010000232.1 GCA_030838885.1 Bryobacterales bacterium
CGATTCCGCACACTGTTGCATAGCAAGCAGAAGTAACTGATTCGCCTTTTTTATCGGCGCATCACGTGGTGAGCGATTACTCCATATGAACTCCGCGATCATTAGTGCGTTGGCCGCTTTTGGCGGATCGTCAGTAGGGGCGCTCGGTCCGGTTCTGAGCAACTACGTACTCCAGCGAAGCGCGGCGAAACACGAGCTCTCGAACCGCCAAATTGCCGAAAGGGAAACGCTGTATTCCGATTTCATCAAAGAAGCGTCGCGCCTGTACGCAATTTCAATCACGCACGCTCTCGAAGATCTCGACCAACTGGTTTCGCTTTATGCGCTGGTGAGTCGTATCCGGCTGTTCGCATCCCAGCCCGTTGTGCAAGCCGCCGAGGATTTCGTTAAGCAGATTGTCATGCACTACGGGGAACCGAACCTGAGCGTGGAACAAATTCGTGCGGCCGCGCTAGCCGCAAAGGCGGATCCACTCGATCGGTTCAGCTTTGCGTGCCGGAAGGAACTACAAGACATTGTTCGCCGAGGTCTGACGCCTGTGAATGACTCGCCCCGGAGAAAGAAATGGAGCCTGGTTTGACGAATCTGTTCGAATTTGCAGGAATAGTTAGCCGTTTTGGGGCTCGCGCAGTAGCCGACCTGTTTCGGCGCCCGTTCGAAGGCGGGCAGATCGTTCGGCAGATTGCCGAAGCGGGCTGGAATTCTCTTCCGCTTGTAGTCGCTTCAGGCTTTGCGCTCGGGGCGGTGATGACCCTTCATACCCGCAGCACACTGGTCACTTTCGGCGCGGCCTCTCTGATCCCAACTGTCCAGGCACTGGCGTTTTTTGTCGAGATAGGCCCGTTGGTTACGGGTTTGCTCGTTGCGGGCCGTGTCGGCTCGGGAATCGGGGCGGTCCTCGCTAATATGAGGGCCACTGAACAGATCGATGGCATCGAGTCGCTCTCTATCGACTCTTTCAAATTTCTTGTCGTTCCGGGTATCCTGGCATGCGTCGTGGTCCTTCCCCTTCTTACGCTGTTTATGGATTTCTCCGGCCTTCTGGGAGGATTCCTGTCCGAGCATGCTGCCTCGCGAATTTCATTTCACCTTTATATTGTCCGCGCATTCTCAGACTTCGGGTGGTCGAACTTTATCCCTCCGACCATGAAGACAGCCGTCTTCGGATTCGTTATCGGGACGGTCTCGTCGTACTTCGGCTTCACCACTAATAAGGGCGCGCAGGGCGTGGGGCAAGCCGCCACGAACAGCGTCGTAGTCTCCTCTTTGCTGATCATTCTCACGGACGTGATTCTGATCAAAGGGATTTTCTTTGTGTTTCCGGAAGGTGCTTTGTGAACGACTGGAGCAAGGCGGTAATCTTCGACCGCGTTTCGAAGTCGTTTGGTCCAAAGCAGGTGTTGCGCGACGTTTCGTTTCAGGTCGTCGCTGGCGAAGCGCTCTGCGTTCTCGGCCGCAGCGGAACCGGAAAGAGCGTAACCCTGAAGCTGATTATTTCACTGCTGAAGCCGGACCAGGGAAGAATCTGGGTCGAACAGGATGAGATTACGCGGCTGAAGCCGCATGAACTCTCACGAGTGCGCCGAAAGATGGGCTTTCTCTTTCAGGATGCGGCGTTATTCGACTCTCTGACGCTATATGAAAACCTGGCACTGCCCATGCTCCGGCTGACCGAAAAATCGCGAGAGGAAACGGACTTCGCTGTCGACAAAGTACTCCGTCAGGTCGGCCTTGCCGCGGATAAAGCGAAGATGCCTTCGGAACTTTCGGGAGGGATGCGCAAACGGGCCGGTCTTGCGCGCGCACTGGTACTTGAACCCAGGATCCTGCTGGCAGACGAACCGAGCAGCGGGTTGGACCGCATCACCGCGTCCGAGATAGACGAACTGATGCTGGAACAAAAGGCGACACATAAGACCACGCTGATCATCGTTACCCATGACGTGCATGGCGCCCGTCGCGTGGGTGATCGGGTCGCGGTCTTCGATGGGGGCAACCTGATCGCGCTGGGGACTGCGGCGGAAGTCGCTGAAAGTGAAAATGAAGTCGCGCGCAGGTTGGTTTCGGAGCAATAAGAATGAAAAACAAGAATGTTATTGTTGGCCTGTTCGTTGTCGGTGGGCTCGCGCTCTTCACGGCAGGGATGTTTGTGATCGGGGACCGGCGTCAGGCGTTCTCGAGACATGTTGAGTACTATGCCGAGTTTGTGAACCTTGCCGGTCTTACAAACGGCGCGAAAGTTCGTGTGGCGGGTATGGATGCAGGGCAGGTACTGGCTATTCGTGTTCCCGATTCGCCATTATCCCGGTTTCGCGTCACACTGAAAGTCGACGAAAAGCTGCGCGGACTGGTGCGCACGGACTCCGTAGCAACGATTGGGACCGAAGGAGTGGTGGGTGATACTTTCCTCTCGGTTCGCGCGGGGAGCAGGTACGCGCCAGCGGCCGCCCCGCTGGGTACACTTCGCAGCAAGGAACCAATGGAGCTTTCCGATCTTCTGGATCAGGGGACCGGTTTGCTCAGTGATGTCGATGGCACAATCAAACAACTGGGCGGCAAGATAGACGGCGCGCTGACCGGTGTCACCGCCACCGTGTCGAATGTGAATGATGTGGTCGTCGGTCTGAAGGACGGGCGTGGAACAGCTGGAATGCTCTTACGGGATCAGGCGCTTGCCGGTCAGATCCGGCAGGCTATGTCGAACGTCAACGACGTGACCGTCGGGCTTAAAGATGGTCGTGGCGCGGCGGGGATGCTGCTTCGGGATGAGGCGCTCGCGCGGCAGATCCGGCAGGCCGTAACTCACGCGGAAACGGCGACGTCCGACCTTGGCCACGCCGCCGGTCAGGCCGATAAATTGATATCGGATCTGCAGAAACGGCAGGTTCCGAAAAAACTCGACGAGACAATCGACAAGGTGAAGGGCGCGGCGTCCAACATCGAAGAAGGCACGCGGCAACTCAAGCAAATCATCGCAGAAGTTGCAATGCCTGACGGACAAGGGATGAGTGCCGGAGCAAACATCAGGGAATCGCTCGCCAACGCGAATGTCGCGACGGCAAACATTGCCGAAGACACGGAAGCTTTGAAGCACAACTTCCTGTTCCGCGGATTCTTTCGGCGACGAGGTTACTTCAACATTACTCGTATGTCCCCGGAGAAGTATCGCCGGGATCGTGTCTTCAGCAGCCCCAGGAACTACAGGGCGTGGCTGGCCGGATCCGAGTTGTTCCAGAAGGCCGAGAACGGCCAGGAGGAACTTTCGCAGCAAGGAAAAGGCATGCTGAATGCCGCACTAACGCAATACGGCGACACCGCCGTCGAGAGCCCCGTTGTGATCGAAGGCTATTGGGGCGGCGACAATCCCGCGGATCAGCTTGCGTTCTCCCGCAATCGGGCAATACTGGTTCGCGAATACCTTCAAAGCCATTTCCAACTCGAACCGGGGAACCTGGGAATCGTATCCATGAGGAATTTGCCACCGGCTGAATTGGGTCACTCAAAATGGGATGGGATTTGTATTGTCATCCCAAAACTGGCTCTGTAGATAGCGGCGCGGACGGAGAAAAAAGAAGGCCGAAAATGAAATCGCGCTGCAAGTCAACCAGGTTTACTACGCTCTTCTGATTGCCCGCCTTCAGAGGGAGGCAGCAGAACGGCAGATCTCCTACAGTACTGAGCATCTGAAAGAGAGCGAAGAAGACGTACGCAACGGCAATGCTCTTCACGTCGATACGATCGCGGCGCGCGCTGACTTCCTTGAGAGCAATCAAGCTCTGCTGACGGTAGACATTCAACTATCGAATCTAAATGCGAAACTGGATGATCTACTGGGAATCCCATCAGACACCCAATTGGACCTGGATCCGGCCGTCCCTCAGAAGAACGATCAGCAGACCCGTGAGGAATACCTTCGGGTGGCGGTAGGCGAGAATCCGGAGATACGGGCAGCGGAATAGGCGACTCGCCGTATGCAACTGGTGTACAGGCCGCCAAGTCTGCATACGTTCCCGATATCACCGCCTTTGCGACGCATAGCTATCAAGACGGGGTTCCGTTCCTCGTCCGGAAGTTCGGCACTTTCGGCATAGCCCTGAACTACGACGTCTTTGACTTTGGTAAAAGACGTGCGGCGGTCAAACAGCGAGAAGCGCAATTAGCCCAAGCAGAGAGAATGTACGCAGGTTAAAGGATTGAGTGGAGGTCGAGATTCAGCGCGCCTATACGAAGGTCGAGCGGACAAAGAGCATGGTGCAGGTGGCAACTCAACCGCTGCGACTCAGGCAGGAAGGTGAGGGCCTCGTGACTAACTGCCTGACCCACGGTGTTGCCCTTAGGTCCGAACAGAGCCAGGCGACACCCATGCGTTATAAAATGTGAACCATTCCGGCAAGACGGAAGAACTCGTATCAAAGGGGCCAGTTCGGTCGGGCTTTGCTGCCTAAGAGTTCAGTGAGTTATGGATGTGGACGGGTCGTCCAATTGGTACTGCTTGCTCGCAACAGTCTGAGATGCTCCCGAAAGCACTCTGGAAATCCAGCAAAGGAGATTCAAACGAACTGCATCCCGGTTGATCTCGTTGAGCATCTCGTGTTGCCCCCCGGGATAGAAGTCATGGGAGATATCGCGGATGCCGCTTCCCGGTATCGTTGTAGGAGGAGGCGTACGCCTTCGAGCCGCTGGCCGAGCGGGTCTTTACTACTCGAGAACGCGCAAACGGGTAAGTCACCGCGGATCTGGCGAAGTCGCACCGGGTCGGCCAGTTGAGGTGCTGCGGCGAATAGCGATTCGTTCGCCGCAGGTTGGAGCCATCCGAAGCACAACGGGTCAATTCACAAACGCATCCGCCGTTGCGGGATCACGGCTGATCCAGTCGGCGGGAGTGCGAACCGGCTCGAAGGCGGCGTTCATGATGTCAGCGGGGCACGTTTACGGGTTTGCGCAAGGTGTACGAGGCCGTCGAGAGCACCGGATCCCGAAAGAACCAGTCCCTCGATGAACCCACTGTGATCGAGGGCGTACTGCTGTGCGGCGAACGACCCCATGCTGTGCCCGAGAAGAACAAAAGATACTCCCGGATGTTCCTCCCGGGCAATGCCTGCTAACCGGGCGATATCGGCTACCAGCACGTTGAACCCCTCCTTGTCCGAACTCCCCGAAACTCTTTGTCGGGAAGGCGGTCCGGCCGTGTCCACGGTGATCGTTGCCATACACTACGAGGCCCGCTTGTACAAGGTCCTCGATTATGCCGCGTACCGTCCTATGTGTTCACCCAGTCCGTGCGCGATCTGAACAATTCCCCGAATCGGTCGGCTGCTGTCCCAGCGCGCACAGGAGATAAGAAGTCCATCTGCGCTCTCGAATTCGAACTGGTAAGGCTGGTTCTTTTCAGATTTCAGAGCACCGCCGTCCCCGGTGTTGTTGGGTTCGGCATGCCTCTTGTGAAGGCAGACTCCTCCGGTCACGCCAATTGCTCTGAACCACGATTCTCAACCCGGCGCCAAATAGTTGGTCAGTCCGGCAGCAACCGGGTCCGGTGAAGTGTTCCCGGGCCCGGCGCACCTACTCGCGGATCTGGTTATTGTCCGTTACCCCAATGGTGGTATCCGGAGATGGAGCAGCAGCACCATCGAAAAACCACGCGATCTCGTGATGTCTTCTCGACGCCATTCCGCCAAAGTATGAAGTAGCGAAAGAAGAATAAAACACTGGGCAGAAGGAGACAAGGGAAGACAAATGCGATTTAATCCGAATGACAAACACGTCGCTGCTCTTGCTGGTCGGCAGCGGGGCGCGTCAAAGCGCTCAAAATCCTGCGCGTCCCCAAGTCCGACTGAAATCTCTGGGTGTGACGGTGATCCAAATGAAGTCCGATGCAGGACAACCACGGAAAGAGAGTGCAAGCTTGCTGGTGGGTTCCTGGACCATCCTGGTGAAGAGTCATTCGCAGCCTTATTCCAGGTTTTCTCGCCACAAGTGGTGGCATCCTTCCGCAGCCGCGGCCACGAAAAGGCCGTCGCTGAAGACCTGGCTCAAGAAGTCATGATCACGGTTTACCGCAAAGCCGGCCAGATAAGGGATCCACACTGTTTCGCGCATGGATTTTTAAGGTCGCGCGTAATACGGCGTGCAGATATTTTGCCAAGCTAACGCGGGAAGTGCCCACAGTAGACATGGCGGACGTGAACGGGCCATCACAGTGCTCAGGCCCGGCAAACAGCTGGTGGGCCGGCGTTTGAGTTCCGAAATTGGATAGCTCTTCTGGAACCTCGCGAACGCGACATCGTGATGCTGCGTTTCGTCGAAGAGTGGGAATACCACGAGATCGCCGCAGCCGAAGCCTTCCCAATCGGTACCATCCAATGGAGAGTATTCAACCCGAAGAAAAAGTTGGCGGTTCACTTGAGTCCGCGACGTGATCTCGTCGGCAAGGCGGCCTGACGTTGGTATCCATGGTCAGGGTCCGGGAAGCTCATGACCTTTAATTAGAGTTGGCGCGACGCTATCGCCAAAA
>JAUZEU010000252.1 GCA_030838885.1 Bryobacterales bacterium
CCGAAGAGAACATGCGTCTGTTGTGGAGCTACGTGGACCGGTACGGGCGACCAGTCAGTTATTACACCGACAAAGCGAGTCTGTTTCAAACCGCGCCGAAGGTCGCCAGAGACAACAGGGCGGTTGCCGCGGAGGAACGCGAACCGTTGCCGCCCACGCAGATCGGCCGGGCGCTGCGGGAACTGGACATTCTGTGGATCGGAGCGCACTCGCCGCAGGCCAAAGCGCGCGTGGAGCGCAGCTTTCAGACGGCGCAGGACGGCTGGTGAAGGGTCTGCGAGTGGCGGGGGCGAAAACACTGGAACAGGCCAATGCTTATCTGGAAACAAAGTTCATCGTGCGTGCGCGTGTCCCACTGAACCAGTTCCCCGCGACAACTACGGCGTTTCCGCCACTGCACCTGCCCGGCTTCCTGCCGCCGTGGCTGCCATAAGCCGGCCTCGGTCATCATCTGCCGCAATGCTTTGCGGCCAATGTGAACCCCGTGTTTGCCCGCGAGGTATTCGCTCGCCAGTGTCGGATCAAAATCGCGATATAGCTGCTGCGAAAGAATCCCGATGGCCTCTTCGCGGATCTTCGGATCCGTCTTCCGCCGCGAGGGTCGGCCGCGCAGCTTGTGAATCACTGCCTGGTCGCCCTCCCGCTTCAGCCGCCCGAGCAAACGTCGCACCTGCCGCGGCGTCACCCCCAGTTCCTGCGCCGCCTGCGCTTGTCCGATCAGTTTCTTCTCTGCCTTCCTGAGCACCACCAGACGTCCCGGTCCCGCTGGCTCATGGCCAGTACTTGTTTTTTCACCTCCCCAGACTGATTTCGTCAAGAGGACATTTCTATGTGGCACAAAGCGGACATTCTTACGTGGCGGCGACAGTTATCGGACCGTCTTCAATTGCGCATTGATTCTTTTCGCCTCTCAACTGCTCCAGATTGTGCACCTCCTGCCGCAAGAAGAGAAAAAAGATAACACATCTGGACGGAAAGCTTAACCTCGTGCTGGCATCAACAACATTTTCGCAGTACAGTGGCTGTGTCGTGTCACGATTAATACACGTCAGCAGTAGTCGGGCCGTTTTCCCGAACCCGTCTAATTCGCTTCGGAGGATTGTGATATGAACAGTCGGTCGCTGCGACATTTCGCCACAGCATCGGGTTTTCTCGCCGTCATTGGTCTGGCTATGAATTGCGCCGCGCAAAGCGCAAGTCTCACAGGCCTTGTGAAAGGTGCTCAGGGGATTGCGCCCATCATTTTTTCAATACAGCGGCTTCGTCTTGAATCAAACGAATCATTTAGATAATGCGGGCCGCAGCATTCTGACAATTCTTCGCGATGCCGATGTTTCTTTTCTGAAGCTGTCTCCGGTCCGCGATCGTCTGGCAGTACAGTTTCGCGCCGAATGTTTTAGCGTAAGCAATACGCCCCAACTTCAGTCGACAAGGGAACATTGTCACAGCGGCGAATTTGGGGGGGAGACCACGCGGCCGCAGTGCGGCGACTTCGGCTCATCGCGTCAGGTTGAATTTGCATTGAAGTACTGTTTTAAGAAAGATCCGCGGTCAGGAAAGATGAAAGTCCAGTACCAGCCGGACCTTGGCATCGGCCAAGGCCGGCACGTCTCGCGAGGGAGCGGGATTGAGTAGGCATGTTTGCTGTCGTTTACGAAGCTGAAGCAAAGGCGGAGGCACTGATTGTCTGCATGGGCAAACGCTCGCCTTGACAACCCGGTCCCTCGCGGGCTTACAGTAAGATTCTCGACAACAGGCTGACCGATTGTCTTTTCTAAGCTTCTGCGAATGGCTTGCGAATACGCCGGGGAGTATCGCGCTCCACGATTCCCGTGGGGATATCCGCTCATTGAGTCGGTCCACGTTCTGGCGTTGTGTTTGTTTCTGGGGTTAGCCGTGATGCTCGACCTTCGCCTTTTAGGTCTCACGATGCGGCGCGTTGCCGTCTCAAGAGTTGCAGGGCGCCTCCTGCCATGGACTGTCGCCGGATTCCCGATCATGATTGTCGGCGGAGCGCTGCTGTTTTATGGCATTCCAGTGAGAACCTATCAAAATGTTTTCTTTCGTATTAAAGTTATCCTGTTAGTCTTGTCCGGCTTGAATGCGTAAGTCTTCCACTCGACCGTATATCGGAAGGTTGCGCAGTGGGACCTCCAGCAGGTACCACCCACGCGCGCCAGGATCGCCGGCGCTCTCTCCCTTTTGTTCTGGACCGGCATTGTGGCTGCCGGACGAATGATCGCTTACAACTGGTTCCATCAGTCCCGGTAGGAGTTTATATCCTTGTTGCATCTTTTCGGATGGTTCGACAGCTCGGCCGTGGGCGAGATGATCCGCGGTTCGACCTGGCTGTTTCCAGTGATTGAGGCTTTTCATCTCCTGGGTTTAGCCGTCATCGGCGGAGCCGTCTTGCTGGTCGACCTGCGCCTGCTTGGGCTCGGATTGCGGAGTCAACCCGTAAGTCGAATTGCACGCGATGCCCAGCCGTGGCTGATTGGAAGTCTGCTGGTGATGCTGACTTCCGGCACCCTGCTCTTTACCTCAGAAGCGGTTAAGTGTTATTGCCACGATGCCTTTTGGGTAAAGATGACCTCGCTCTTCCTCGCCATCATCTTTACCTTCACCATTCGGCGCAAGGTAACAATGGCGGAACCTGGCCAAGCGGGGCCACTCTGGACCAAAATGGTGGCCAGGCGACCGGAATCCCAGCGGCGCTCACGTCGTCGATACCCTCGGGTATGAGGCAGAGGTCCTGTTTTCGTACGGAAAGATATTCACTGTAGGTCCCGTCTTCTGAAACGCCACACAATCCGGTGAACATTACACGTGAACCTGCCGGGAACTCCGTTCCGCCTCCTTCCTCTACGACGCCCGCTCCTTCGTTCCCCAGAACCAGCGGCGCCTTCGCCTTGGGGTATTGGCCGGACAAGATCGTATGGTCCAGCGGCGTCACGCCAGCCGCGGTCATCCGCACCAGCACCGTCCCGTTCGAAACCTCAGGTTTCGGAAGATTAACCAGCTCCAAATCTCCGTAACCATTGGATCCTCTCGCTCTCATTGCTCGCATAGGTTGTTCTCCTTCTCTCAGATATCCTTGAACGCTTGCGCAGAGGAATGATGCAGCCGGCGCTCCACAGGAAAGCCACTGAAAAGAAAAGAAGTGGGCGTTAGAATGGCGCCGACCGCTCAGCAAAATGCCGAAGGTTGAGCGAGAGCTGTATTTGTGATGCTGCTACTTGGTAAACAAAAACGACGACGCCAAACGCGCGATCGCCGAGACCCGGCAATACCTCGACGACGCCGACGATCTCATGCAAACCGAGCAAACCGTCGTCGACTTCTTCAACGCCAGGATCGAGAGGTACCCGAACCACCTGGGGCGGACAGTGTTGTGGGCAGGTGCGAGTATATAATCTACGTGCGC
>JAUZEU010000269.1 GCA_030838885.1 Bryobacterales bacterium
CATTTGCAGCTGCCACAAACACTTAACAGATTCTGTCCAAGAGATGCATGGCCCTAATCAACAGAATAACTTCGGTGTAGCTGGGTTTCGCCAGGTCCTTCATGATGCCTGGGCAATGACTCACCCGTACTGGTTCTCGGAGGGCGGCTGGGCTGCTTGGGGCCTTCTGCTTGCAGTCGTCGCGCTCAACCTCGGCGTCGTCTTCATTAATGTACTCCTCAATAAATGGAACAATACATTCTACGACGCTCTGCAGAACAAGGACTACGCGATCTTTCTTCATCAGCTGATTCTTTTCTCCGTGCTCGCAGGCGCTCTCATTATCCTTACCGTGTACCAGCTCTATCTCAACCAAATGCTTCAGATCCGCTGGCGGACATGGTTCACTGATCGCTACTTGCGCGCTTGGCTGGCCGAGTCTGTCTATTATAGGATGCGGTTCCTTGCCGGGGGTGCTGACAACCCTGACCAACGAATCGCTGAAGACATCAACCTGTTTATCTCCAGTACACTCGATCTTTCGATCGGTGGCTTGCGCGCGGTGGTGACTTTAATTTCGTTCGTCGACATCCTTTGGGGCCTATCCGGCGCGCTCGCGATTCCTTTTGGTGCTTCTCCTATAACGCTGCCTGGCTATCTGGTGTGGGCGGCTCTTTTGTATGCCCTCGCGGGTACCTGGTTTACCAGTTGGATCGGCCGCCCACTCGTTCGGCTGAACTTCGACCAGCAGCGCTATGAAGCCGACTTCCGTTTCGGTCTCGTCCGCTTCCGTGAGAACGCCGAGGGCGTGGCACTTTATCATGGTGAGTCAGACGAGCTTCGTGCCTTCCACGAACGTTTCACCAGCGTAGTCCGCAACTGGTGGGACATCATGCGCCAGCAGAAGCGGCTCACATGGTTTACAGCCGGCTACGGGCAAGCGGCCGCCGTCTTTCCTTTTCTCGTCGTGGCGCCGCGCTACTTCCGGGGCCAGATTCTCCTCGGCGGGCTCATGCAGGCCGTCGCGGCCTTCGGCCAGGTGCAGGATTCACTGAGCTTCATCGTTTCCTCTTACGCAGACATTGCCGCATGGCGCTCCGTAGTCGAACGACTCGTTGGTTTCCAGCGCGCCCTTGAGCTTGCGACCATCCAAACGGCGACCAGCGTCGGCATCCGCCATGCCGACGGGGACGGCGAAGGCCTGATTTTGGACAGCCTGGAAGTCGATCTCCCAAGGGGGCAGCCGCTCGTCACGAACGTGAACCTCTCGCTCAGGCGCGGCGACAGCGCGCTCCTGTGCGGACCGTCGGGCGCGGGCAAGAGCATGCTCCTCCGTGCCATCGCCGGCATTTGGCCCTTTGGGAGTGGCGAAATCCGTATGCCATCCGGCAGTCGGGTTCTCTTCCTCCCGCAGCACCCCTACCTACCGATCGGGACGCTGCGGGACGTGGTGAGTTATCCGACGCCGGCTGGCGGCGTGGACGAAGCAACGCTGCGTCAGGTGCTCAAGGCGGTGGGACTGACGGACTTAGCCCGTAAGCTCGACGAGAACAGCCACTGGGCGCTTCAGCTCTCTCCGGGTGAGCAGCAGCGCATTGCTTTTGCCCGCGCACTCGCTCAAAAGCCTGATTGGCTCTTCCTCGACGAAGCAACCTCTTCGGTGGACGAGGCCACCGAAGCTTTCCTCTACCGTTTGGTGCACAATCAGCTCCCCGGAACGACCTTGTTCAGCGTCGGTCACAGGTCGACGCTACGCCAATTCCATGCCCGGCAGTTGTGGCTGCAGCGCGACGGGGAGGGGCCAGCTTCCATCGTCGAAATGCCTGCAATGGAAGCAATCGCGTCAGATGCGCACGATTCCGGAGGATGAGTGCCCCAGGCACTTCCAGACAGGATTTGGGTACCCGAAGCGATCCTCGGATCAGGTTTGCGTTGCGATAAGTTGCCAACTTCTGAAAAACGGGGTAAATCGGAAACTCCAAATCCACATTTACCGCTCCAGCATTAATCGGGCCAGAACCTTTTGCAGGATATTAACCTCGAAGGCTTCTTTCAGCAATTCCGGGGCAGTCTGTTCCAATCGCCTGAAATGCGGCGTCGCTGCATGTTGATCGAGCGCAGCCTGACTCTCCCATATCTCGTAGAAATAAAAACGTCCGCTTGAATCTGACTCATGAAGTTCATACAACTTACATCCCGTTTCGGAGTGCGTAGGATCTATCATGCTCAGCAGCAGGGCTCTCAGTTGCTCTTCCTCCCCTTACGCGCCGCGAATCTCGCAATCACACGTATTTCAGCCATGGTTGTTCCACTCATCCTTCCTGTTTGCTTTGCAACCGCCGCACAATGTGCTGCTACTTCAAAGCTGGAAGGCGATGCGCAACTCGGAGCGACTGCTCACGACGGCTGAAAAACTGAGCGTGATTGCCGGCGCGCTTGGAACACCCCCGGACCCCGAGGCGATCGAGCGCGCGTGGGAGCCAGTGCTGTTCAAACAGGCGCACGATCTCTCGTCCGGCGTCATGGTGGACAAGGTTTACGATGACTCCATACAGGGTTATCACCATTCGCGGACTCTTGGGCAGCAAATGATCGACGCCGGGCTGGATTCGATTGCCTCGCACATCGACACGTCTGGTCCGGGCGTGCCTGTAACAGTTTCTAATACGTTGGGTTGGCCTCGCACGGATCTGGCGGAAGTGGACGTTGCTTTTGCGGGTTCTGGAGTGCAGAGTCTCGCTCTGTCCGATTCGCAAGGCAAACCTGTCCAGGTTCAGATCCTGAGCGCGCTGCGTAACGACGATGGCGGAATTCGTCAGGCCCGGATCGCGTTCATCGCGCACGACGTTCCCGCTATGGGATATGCGGTTTACCATGCCGCGCCCGAAATGGCGGAGCATCAGGCGTCGCCAGCTTCTCTTCACCGGAGCATGCATGAGGACAGCGGCACGATCGAAAACGAGTTTTATCGCGCCCGGTTCAATCTGTGGACTGGCGAAATGACCAGCCTGCTGCTGAAAGAAAAAAACTGGGAAGTTCTCGCTGGCCCAGGAAACGCAGTAGCCAGAGAGTACGACGGTGGTGATTTCTGGGAGTTGTACGGGACTCTGAACGGAGGCCGTCTGACGGCGATGAAGAAAGACATCCCGCCTCCCCGGCCGGCTTACACGCAATGGAGCAATGACTCGGTCGGCGGAAGCGGCGTCGCGACCTCAGGCCCGGTCTTTTCTGAATTTCACATCGCGCATCCATTCGGAAAAAACCAGTTCGCCACGCGGGTGCGCGTCTATAACGGCATGCGGAGAATCGACGTCAGCACGGATCTGGTGAATGAAGAGGAGTTTGTGCGCTATCGCGTTGTCCTTCCGACTTCGATTCGGAACGGGACTGCTATGCACGAAATTCCGTTTGGAGCCGTTCAGCGCAGAGACGGCAGGAGTTTCCCGCACAGAACTGGATCGATTATTCAGGTGGAGACAAAGGCGTCGCGCTGATCAATCGTGGACTTCCGGGCAACAATGTCGCGGATGGAACATTGATGCTGTCCCTCATGCGTTCCACACGGCTGATCTCGTATCGGTATGTCGGTGGGTTCGAGCCGGGCGTTGGGTCCGATAGCGGCCTCGGGATCGGAAGGAAATACACGCTCAACTATGCAATCGTCCCGCACTCCGGAGACTGGCGATCAGCTACGCCATTGCGCGCTGGACTCGAATTCAATAACCCGCTCATCGTAAGAACGGCTGCGCCGCATTCCGGGGAATTGCCCACCCGGTGGGGTATGCTCGATGTTTCTCACGAGAACGTGGTGACTTCCGCGCTGAAGCCCGGCAGGGACGGTACGACTGTCGTTACGGTTTATGAGGCAGCCGGCGTCCGGCAAAGGTAGTACGGCTGACATTCCATACCCCCGTCAGTCAGGCGCATGAGTCCAATCTAGTGGAAGACCGCGGCGCGGAGTTGAATGCAGAACGCAACAGCCTCACTTTCGACCTGCGACCATTCGAGATCAGGACCTTCCGGCTGACCGTGAAGCCAATTACCACGCCGCGTACACAGTCAAATGCAGTTGCACGTCTGCAACGGCATGTCCGATAGACGTTGCCCGGACCGCAAGCTCCGCTTCAGACGACGAATTTCGTTTAGAATGCTCATAGCCTTACGGAAGGTTTCCCGGGGACGAAACCACTATGTCTGTCGCCTGTGCCGGTATCCTCGTTGCAGATATCTTCACGAACCCAATCCGGCAAATCCCATCGGCGGGTGAACTGACGACGACTTCAGGATTCGCGATGAGCGCCGGCGGCTGTGCGGCCAATACCGCGGTTGGGCTCAGAATCCTGGGCCGGGACGTAAACGTGGCCGGTAAGGTGGGACTGGATATCTTCGGAGATTTCGTCACTTCCGAACTTGCGCGGCACGGTGTTGGCGTCGAACATATTCGCCGTACGCCCATGCATCCCACGTCAGGCACGATCATACTCAATGTGGAAGGCGAAGACCGCCGCTATCTTCACTGCATCGGGGCAAATGCCGATTTGACGCTGGACGATCTTGATTTCGGGTTTCTCGAGGGCGCGCGAGTCCTTTACGTCGGCGGCTACCTCGCCGCGCCCTCATTTACTTCGCACGATCTGGCTCTTCTCTTCCGCAAAACCAAAGGTCGCGGTATCACCACAGTATTGGACGTCGTGATGCCGGCGGGAAGCGCGTTCGGACTCGGCCATGTTGCCCCGGTCCTGCGATACACAGACTATTTCCTGCCTAATGAGGACGAAGCCGCGCGCCTGACCGGGTGCGGCGATGTACGGCTGCAGGCGCGACAGCTCAATGTGGTGAATCCGAACTGCGCAGTGGTGATTACACGGGGGCGGTGTGGTTCGCTGGCCATGCGGCGGGATCAGATGGTAGCGACGCCGCCATTCCAAATGGAGACTGTGGATGAATCCGGCGCCGGTGACGCATTCACGGCCGGGTTGATTACGGGCCTGCTGGAAGAGTGGGACCTCGAGCGCACTTTGTCTTTTGCCGGAGTTGTAGGCGCATCGTGCACCCGCGCTCTCGGCTGCTTCGCCGGCGTGTTCACGTTTGAGCAGGCCGTCAGGTTTCTGGAAGAACAGAAAGCCGCGATCTGAAAAGCAAGGGACGAAGCCCGGATCGCAGGGGTGCCCTCGGCGACGGGTAGACTCCTTATGATCTCTGCTCAGCAATCTAACTGCGCTGCCGCCAGAGCCGCCCGTATGTTGCGGCGGGCGGGAATCACGATTACTCTGGAGGAGATGAGGAGATCGTTATGAAGCGGGGTGAGCAGTACGCGTTGAAACGTGAGACGCCCCACAGGCTCCAGGCGGGCAATGATGGCGCTATCCTCTCGGGGTTCCCGACCAGCAGCACGAGATGTTTCGCGGTCCGTAGATTATACGTGCTCCAGTCCCTGGACCTATGTCGCCGACCGGATCTGAAATCGCAATTTCTGCCGTAGGTGAAATGCGGACAGACCGGTTACTTAAGGAAGAAGATGCAAAGCGACCTCTCCTTGTATATATGCAGGGCATTCTGCCTTCGCTGAATCCCACCGAACGCCTCATAGCTGAGTATGTGCTGCAGGATCCTGAGAGGACGCTCTCTTCATCGATCGCCGAAGTGCGTGATCGATGTGGCGCAAGTGTCGGCTCGATTGTAGGATTTTGCCGAAGTCTCGGCTTAAAGGGCTTCGCCGAATTCAAGATTGCCGTCGCGCGGGAACTGGCCCAGAGCGGATTTTCGGGGTTCGGCCCGGAAACGGACCGAAACGGCGCAAGGGATGCCTCTTTATTCGAGAAGGTTTTCCAGTTTCACGCGCAAAGTCTGTTGGAGACGTTGCAGATCAACAGCCAGAAAACCCTCAACGACGCCGCGCTTGCGATCGATCGCTCTCGTCACATAGAGCTGTTCGCAATTGGCATGTCCTATCCGGTAGCCCACCTCACTTCATGCAAGCTCCGGCTGATCGGACTACCGGCGTCCGCTCAGGCCGATTCGCACATGCAAATTATCGCGGCGACGCAGCTTCGAAAGGGAGATGTGGCTTTCGGTATCTCCTGTTCAGGCGCGACGCGAGAGGTAGTACATTGTCTCGAAATCGCGCAGGCCAGAGGCGCGAAGACCATCTGCCTCACGAATTCTATGAAATCGCCCATTACGGCCTGCGCCGATTACGCCCTTTTCGCGACGCCGAGTGAGATCAAATACTTCCAGGCGCCGCTTGCATCCAGGGTTACGCAACTGGCTCTGGTCGACGCGCTCTTCGTATTTCTGGCCCAAAGGCATAAAGACCGGACCGCCGCCCAATTGCGAAACGCTGGAGAGGAACTGCTGAAACGTCGGCTCACCTGAGAGCTTCCGCGCCAATGCCTTCTAGAAAATGAACTTCAGAGCCATCTGTATTTGCCTGGATGGCCTCGCGTTCAGCAATTGACCCGTGGTCCCTGTGTTCACTGTCGCCGAAGGGCTCAGGAACTGCGGGTGATTCGCCACATTGAACCACTCGGAGCGGAACTCCACGCGTTTTACTTCACTGATCGGGAACGTCTTAAACGCCGACAAATCGAAGTCCACAATGCCGGGCCCTGTCAGGACATTCGTCCCCGAATTGCCAAATGGAATGTAGACTCCGCCGTTGACTGGGTCGGGGACTGGCGCGGGTAACGGGAAACAGGTCGGGTCGAACCAGAGACGGACGGAGTGACCTGCTGATGGCGTCTGCCCGCTGCAGACTCGGTTGGGACGGCCCGCCCCGCCCGACACCGTAAATGGGAATCCGCTTTGAACCGTA
>JAUZEU010000277.1 GCA_030838885.1 Bryobacterales bacterium
CAGGAACCACCTTCTTGGATGGGGAGTCGCTTTTGTCGACATCGATGAAGATGGCTGGCCGGACCAGATTATGGCAAACGGGCACGTCTATACCGAAAACGATCGCTCAACCGTGGGCGAAACCTACCGTCAAAAGACGCTGCTCTACCGGAATCTCGGCAACGGGAGATTTGAGGATGTCACCGCGACCGCCGGTCCCGCATTCGCAGTCCTCAGACCGTCACGCGGTCTGGCAACCGGCGATCTTGATGGCGACGGCAGGCCGGAGATCGTCATCACCAACATGAATGACGTACCGTCTCTGCTAAAAAACATTAGCCCGCGTCAGAATGCCCTGGCCGTCCGCCTCACGGGAACCAAATCGAATCGCAGCGCCATTAACGCACGGATTACGGTGGAAGCCGGGGGCCGGCGGCAGATCGCCGAAGTAGCAGGCGGGGGCAGCTATTACTCGCAAAGCTCCCTCACCCAATACTTCGGCCTTGGCAAAGCCACCACCGTCGATCGCCTCGAAGTCCGCTGGCCAAACGGAGACGTTCAGAAGTGGTCCGCCCTGCCCGTGAACCGAACCATCTCCCTCACCGAAGGACAACAACAGATCACGGAGCAGCCGTTTTCGCCGCGAGCAACAGCCGCTCCCCCGCCGGCACGCACGCCAAAGAAGCCATAGCGATAGCTGGCCACGGGTTCTGGCCTGGCGCCGCCTGCCCCCTCACTCTTGCGACGTCGCCCCCGTCCCACCGGTTCGTGAATGAAGTCCTGGGCCCAAAAATAAGGCGGTCCGCCGAGGCGGACCGCCCTATTGTTTCCAACAGGTTCAGCTTAGAACGTCAGGCGCAAAGACAACTGCACGTGACGCTCACTCCCGACGTAGGCGCCATTAGAGTTTGAACATCCCTGGCAAACCTTACCGAAGTTGCCATTACCATTGACCGCCGGCACCGTACCGTTAGCAGGGATCTTCGCGTCGCCGAGCGACGCATCGGGCTGACTGAACTGAGGGGTGTTGGCGAGGTTGAGCGCTTCCGCACGGAACTGCATCCTGATTCGCTCGGTGAAAGCGAAATCCTTGAAGATGGAGAAGTCCATCGTGCGGGTGGGCGGGGCAGTGTTGCTCTGCAGACCAAGGGTGCCATTGGTGTAAATGCCGGCAGCCGCATTCTGGTATGCAACCCCGTACTGGCTGGTATCGAACCACTGCCCGTTCGTACCGGGGCTGCGGCCTGTGGATGGCGCGGCGTTGGGATTGGTGCCATTGAAAACGGCGAGGCACCGGCCCCAGTTCCCGACGCAGGAAGTTCCGAGAATGGTGTAGGGTTGGCCCGTACGAAGCGACAAAATGCCGTTCACGTGCCAGTTACCAACCAAAAAATCGGTAGCGCGGTTCATGTTGCCGAAGTACTTCTTCCCTTTACCGAATGGAACATCGTAGTTAAACGAAGTGGTAAGGTTATGACGAATATCCCATGCGGCGGTGGAGTAAGCGCTCGCAAAGTTCGTCGGGTCTATGGCACCGAAGTTGGTGGATCCGCTGAGCGGAGTGCCGCTGTTGGCCAGGGCGTGAGCCCACACATAAGAAGTGAGGAACTGCAGGCCGTTGGAGTAGCGCTTTTCCAGTTTTGTTGAGAAGGCCGCGTAATTCCCATAACCAAAAGTCGAGGTCATGGACAGACCGGAACCGATAGACGAGCTGCCGGGCGGACCGCGAACAATGCGGGTGTTATCGCAGCTCAGGGTTGTGGTGTTGTTAGTGCCCAGGTTCGGGCAAGGATCGGAGTTCCACAGGATGAGCTGGTGTGCCTGGTGGTTGCCTTCGTAACCGACTTCGAGGGCCATGTTACCCGGCAGTTCGCGCTGCACGATCACGTTCCACTTGTGGACCAGCGGATTGCGGAAGTCCTTCTGAACCCCCCGGAAAGAAACTGGGGCAGGCAGAGCGAATACATTAGTCGGATAACCGCTCGCGAGCCCGTTCGGGAAGTAATTACAGCCAGTGCAGTTCGGATCGGAGACGCCGATGTATGAACTGACGCCTGAGGTAGGACGTACCAGATTAACCGTTTCATTGAACGGCACGCCTTCACCACGGTTCGGGCTTCCACCCTGGTTTTCTTCGCCGCCATAGAACATACCGTAGCCGACGCGCAGGACAGTCTTGTTCATGACCTGATAGGCCGCGCCTAAGCGAGGTCCAACGTCCCACTTGTCCCACGGTATTAATGTGCTGGGGACGGTGCCACGAAGGACTTTCACGGTCGGGAAGGCCGTGGCGAAATTCGGGGGCAGAGCCGCGTCCTGATTGGGCCCTTTGGGGATGAAGAGCGTCAGGCTATCGAGATCGAAGTTCGCCTGGCGAGCAAACCGCTCGTCGATGGGCGACCACAACTCGTACCGGACACCCAGATTGAGGGTCAGCTTTGGAGTGACCTTCCAGTCATCCTGGGCATAAAAACCCCATGCGGTTTTCTGAGAAGACACAAAGTTGGTCGTCGAGATAGCGGCGTTATCGATTTGCCCAAGTAGCGCGGAGGCGACCGGATCGCCGGTCTGGCTGCTGCTGGTCGGGAAGGACGTCTGGTTACTGTTGTAAACGATGTCGCCGTGCGGGTCCGGAACCTGGAAGAACGGGAACTTGATCGGACGGAACTCGGCACCGAATTTCAGCGAATGCGAGCCCTTGCTGACGGCGACGTTCTGAATGAAGTCCCAAACGTTGTTGAATTCTTTGGTGGGTATCCAGTTGTTGGCACCCGTCTGCTGGTAGAGGTTGTTGGTAGTGTCGTAATTAAAAGAGATCTGCGGCAGGCCACCATTGTTAGCCGTTGCGGCAGTCGGGTTGTAGCCGCCGATGCCGAACTGGGTGAAAAGGTCAGCAGTTGGATTCGCGCCCAGGCGGGAGGTCACGAGCCGGGTAAATCCAACGCGGGTTTCCGAAATCAATGTCGGGCTCCACACGCGGGTGTAGCTGATCTGCGCCTGCCGGCTGAGATCGGTTTCCTGAGCGCCGTTGAAATCCGCCCCGTCAAGCGGGCCCGGGAAAGGTGATCCGCTCGTTTTACCTGTGTTCGACCAGCTTAACGAACCGAACAAGCTGTCTTTGTCACTGAGGCGGTAATCCACGCGGCCATCACCCTGGTCGGTTACCTGGGAACCCGGCGAGGAGTAATAGTAATCGCCCGTCGGAGAGTTACCCGTGATGATTGGCTGATTGGTCCCCGGATACAGGGAGATAATCTTCGCAAAGGCGGGGTCAAAACGGCTCCTTGGAATAATGTTCCCGGCGAAGGCGGTGCGGGAAAGCGGCGTAACGCCATCGGGCAGGAAGGTGGTGGTTCTTGGGTCGTAAATGGCGCCCTTCACCAGGGTCACATTATTTCCACTCTGATCCGGAACGGTAACATTCGGCCCCAGCAGGCTGGAGAAATCACCATTGGCCATCGCCGGCGTAGGAATTGTGAGCGAACCAGAGCGGCCAAGACCTGCCACAGAACCGCCGGATGAGGTGATGCGCGTGCCTTGGTAGTCGCCGAACATGAACAACTTGTTCCTCTTAAGAGGACCGCCTAAGGTGGCGCCAAACTGATTCTGAATCACTGGACCGCGCGGCTGTCCGGCCGCGTTGTTGTTCCAGGTGTTCGCGTTCAGCTCTTTGTTCTGAAGAATTTCGAACAAGCTGCCGTGCAGCTGGTTTGTACCGGATTTCAGATTGACGTTGATTACGCCGCCCGCCGCGCGGCCATACTCTGCGTTGTAACCGTTGGTAATGATGTTTATCTCACCGATGGCTTCAATGGACGGTCCAACAGCATAGGCAGTCTGGTTCAGGAAATCGATGGTGTTGATGTTGTTATCGACGCCGTTCAGAAGGAAGTTGTTCTGGCCGTTAGAGCGGACGCCGTTAGCGGAAAAGCCGCCGTTATTCGCGTCGCGCGCGCCTTGTTCAGCCGGAACCACACCAGGCACGAGACGCGCCAGGTATGCAAAATTTCGCTGTCCACCCAGCGGCACATCGGTAACGGTTTTGCTGCTGAGCGCAGCGCCAACCTGCGTGCTTTCGGTCTGCAAAAGCGGGGCGTTCGCGGAGACTTCCACAGTCTGATCGATCTCGCCAATGGTGAGAGCAATGTTGACACCAGTACGTTCACCGGCATTTAATTGGATGTTCTTCTGAGTAGCCGTTTTAAAGCCGGGAGCGCTGACCGTGACATCGTAAATGGACGGCTTCAGTGCGGGGCGGGTATATTCGCCCGAATCGTTGGTCGTAAGTTCGTAAACCTGACCAGTTCCTTGTTCAGTGATCGTTACTTTGGCATTGGCGACAACTCCGCCAGTGGAATCAGTAACCGTTCCGGTAAGAGTTGCAAGATCGCGTTGCGCAAACACTGCGCACGCACAAAACAAAGCGAGCAGGGCAATTCTGATACTCGCGGGATAACGATACATTCATCCCCCTGTCCTGCGCCAGGGCAGGACTGACTGCATCGGATCTTAGCACCTCCATTAGGGGGAGACAAGAGTGTCACGGCTGTTTGTTAAACGCTTTCGTAACAGCCAAAACAGTATGAAATTTTCCATCCACCAGTTATGAGATCTGGAAGACTCAACGGTTCTTAATAGCGCTTCAAAAGCCCGGTTTCGGATCGCTATAATGGGCGGATCCAGACGAAACAGGAGCCTTCGTTTGCCAAACACGACGCTGTTCGTCCCTTCGATGCTGCTTACTGTCGTCACATCGGTTCTCTTGGTCCACGCCCGAGCGCGAAGGTCGTTCAGGTTCGCGACATTGCGCGGCAATCCGGACCTCACGCTCCCCAATATCTGGCAGCAAAGAAAGATTTATGCTGGAAAGCACCGGCATCGGCATAGCGATCTTCAACTACGAGGGCGATGGCCTCGACCATATCTTCCGCCAAAAGGGCACACCTTGAATCCAAGCGTAGTTCGACCCCTATCGCACCTATAACGTAATGATGGGCACGGGCATTTCACCTAAAAAGCCCGACCCGCTTGGCTAACCAAAACCGGCTGGGCGCAGGCTGCCGTGCCTGCGATTTCGAAGTGCGGGCCATCCCTACCTGCTGGTCGCCTAATACGCCAAAATAGCCTCCGCCGAAATCCTGGAAATGGAAGATTCGCCAATGCAACGGAACGTGCCGGATTTCCCACCGCGGGCACCCTCTGGGGATCCGGATGCACGTTATCAATGACGATGGCGACGGTTATCTCGACCTGTTCGTCGCCGATTAAATCGGCTGGACACAACATGCTCTATCAAAGACCGGGACGGCACCTTCACAGACGTCTCTGAAAAGGCTGGCATACGGGCGCCCGGTGGACGCAACGGCCTCAGTGTGGTCGCCGCCGATTTCGATAACGATGGATGGCCCGATATATATGTTGCGTGCGACCAAACGCCCAGCCTGCTCTATCGGAACAAGCACGACGGAACGTTCGAAGCGACAGGTGGACCGGCCGGGGTTGCCCACAACGCCGATGGCCGGTTCCAGGCAGGCATGAGCAACGTAGTTTCCGATTACGATGGCAACGGCTTTCTGGCCATTGCCAAAATAAACTTCTCCGGCGACCGTGCTTCTCTTTGAACAATGAGAACGCGAAATACTTTGGATGTGTCGGAAGGCGCGGGGCTGGGCCGCAATCAGTTGCTCGGTTGGGCATCGCCTTTTTCGGACGTCGATGAGGCCGGTGGCCAAACCTTATTGTGGCGAACCGACACGCCTATCGAGGTAGATCGATCGGCGATCGGCGAAAACATACAGGCAGCGGACGTTGCCGTACCGCAATCTGAGGGACGGAACGTTT
>JAUZEU010000293.1 GCA_030838885.1 Bryobacterales bacterium
GATCCTGAAGAGAAAAACAAGTATCAGCAGCAGCAACAGCAGCAGTAGATTTGGTTGCGCGGCTTTCGTGATCGCGTGAGGGCCAAAGACGCAGGATCCTGCAGTGCGCATAGCAGTTGTTTCTGACATCCACGGGAACAGAACAGCATTTGAGGCAGTCCTGGCCGACTTGCAGGAGACATCGCCCGACTTGATTCTCCATGGAGGAGATCTGGCTGACGGAGGGGCAAGTCCCGCAGAGATCATAGATCGCGTTCGCGATCTTGGGTGGCGAGGTGTGCCTGGCAATGCCGATGAAGTGTATTCGCGGCCGGAGTCGCTGGAGGAATTTGCGAGTCAGTCGTCAGCGCCGACCGCCCTCTGGGATGCTGTTCGTGAGATGGTCGGCGCGACCCGTGCGGTGCTCGGACAAGAGAGGATCAGTTGGCTGAGCCGGATGCCGCAGGTTCAGATTGAACATCCGATTGCGCTGGTTCATGCCACTCCCGGGAGTTGCTGGCGTGCACCGGGGCTGGACGCAAGCGATACGGAACTGGAGTCGGTCTATGGGCCGCTCGGCCAGCGGATCGCAGTTTACGGGCATATTCATCGGTCATTTATCAGAACGGTTCCCTGCCTCCACGGCCAGGAAATGCTCGTGATCAACACAGGAAGCGTTAGTCATTCCTATGACGGCGACAGGCGCGCCGCGTACCTTTTGCTGGATGGGTCCAAGCCGACGATACGACGCGTTGAATACGATCTGGAAAAGGAAGTAAAGGCTCTCTCCACTTGCGGTCTCCCTCACTCCGATTGGGTTATCAGAATCCTGCTGAGTGCCTCTCCTCAGATGCCTTAGATCGAACGATGACGCCGCTGTCACACCTAATGAGTCAACGCATGGATAAACAGCGCCACTCGTCGTGTCTGGTAAGTCTGCGAGTTTAGTTCGACGGTTTCGCCTGACGCGTGTGCGCCTTTGCCGAATGAGCCGAGGCCTGAGATGCCGGCGACGTAGGGAGCGACGAATGACAGATCGCCTGCGCCGCGCATTATGGGATCGAACGGCTCCATCACTTCCAGACCAAGCTCACGATTTACTTTATTGAGATCGCTGAGCAGTGCCTTATTGCCTGGCGTTTCCGGCATTGCGGGGTAGCCTTCGCCGAAGTCAATTTCCGCGCCTGTGCCGGGCAGGTGCTGGGTGACAATCTCCTGCATGCGCTTGCGCACGCGCTCATATTGTTCCTCAGTGACTGTTCGCAGATCACCGCTGGCCTGTGCCAGGGCGGGTACGATGTTGCTCTTGCCGGATGAGGTGAGCGACGTTGCGGAATCGGCTGTAAGCGTGGAGCCGCCGGAGATCAGCCCGACGTTGTAGGTGAGGCCGGGTTCGCGCAAGTCCATGCGGAAGCGGTCGAGTATTCTGGTGAGTTCATAGATGGCGCCAAAGCCGACCGAACCACCGAAGACACCGCTGGAATGTGCGGCCTTGCCGGTGGTCTTCAGAGTCCATGTATACGCGCTGCGGCGAGCGATACTGGCTTCATCGTGACCCTGAACGCGAACGCCTCCTTCGAACTCCAGTGCCGCGTCGCTTTGCCTGCCCGCGGCTACCAGGTCTCGGCGGGATATTGAGACCGGATCGCCGTGCCGTTCCTCGTCACCGGTCAGGAAGACAGTAATATTAGTGCCTTCCAGGGACCCAGCCGAGTGGAGCGCCTTCAGAGCGCTGATCATGATGGCGAGGCCTCCTTTCATATCGGCTGTTCCGGGGCCGGATGCGGTGTTGCCGGTGCGCACAAATTTCTGGAACGGGCTGTCCGGTTCGAAGACGGTATCCATGTGCCCGATCAGCAGCACGCGCTTGCCGTGCGTGCCTTTGCGCTCGGCGATGAGATGCCCCGCACGATGCACTTCGTCCATCGGAATGAAACGGCACTGGAAGCCAAGGGCCTCAAACCCGGGACGCAGCACATCGGCAACCTTCCTGACCCCGGTGGGATTCAGAGTACCGCTGTTGATGTTGACCAGTTTCTCCAGCAACTGCACGGAGATTTCCTGATCGCTGTTCACCGCATCCACGATCTTCTGCTGGACGGGCGTGAGGGTCTGGGCTGAGGCGACAATGGACGCCAGTATGACAAGCAGAGCGCTTTTGAGCATTAATATTTCGCCAGGAACGCGGCTACGCTCGGTGTCTGCGCGGCTTTACTGGCTGTGCAGAGGTCGATACCTTCAAGCACCTGATCGAGAGCCCGCGGGGCGCCTACAAACTTATCCACACGGGGGGCGAAGAAGGTCTTGAGTTCATCGCGCGAGGACGCATCGCAGTAAGACGCGCCCACGTTGGGCAGGACAGAGCCGAAGTCGAAGCCACCGCCGGTGGGCATCTTCGTGACGACCTGATCCCAATTCTTTTTCAGGAAGGTGAGCGGCAGCTTTCGGGTGGCAGCCTGCTGCTGGCCGTTGAACAGAACGCCCTGCCCTTCAATGAACGGAATGGTTCCGCTTAAAAGAGCATTCATGCCGGCTTCTATGGAGGCCGGGTCGCGGAAGCTGTTCATCGCACTCAGGAGCACTCTGCGCACCTGCTTGTCCTTCGATTTCGCGAACTCGGCGAGAAAGCGATCGAAGAGAGCTTTGTCGCCGTAGAACGCTGCGGTTGCCAGAACCGCCGTTTGCATATTGGGATCTATGGCGTTGTGGTCCGCAAACCACTTTTCGGTGAGCGCTTTCGCCTGTGCGGCTAAGTCGTCGTCGCCGGCCCACGTTGCGACCGGGCGCACCAGAGAGGCACGTAAGAGGCGGGTGTCTTCTGTCTCGCCGGGCTTGGGCGTCCAGCCGAGTTCATGAGCGCGCGCCTGGAAATTTTTCAGCAGAAAGCGGCGATAATTGGGCATCAGTGTTTCGGGAACAAGATTTTCGCGAGGCCCGAGCGCGAGGTTAACGGCGGTCTGAACGACATAGCGCTCCGGGTCGTTATGGAAAGTTTCGACAAGCGCCAGCGCTTCTGCCGCGGAAAGCTTACCCGCTTTGGAGAGCGCCTGCGCGTTGCCCATCAGATCCGCGCGCTCGGTTGCCGTGAGCCGCTGCTGCGCGTCACCCGTGGTGAGAGCTGAGAGCAAACCACCCTGGTACTGTACCCGATAGTATCCGGATGCCTTGTCATTGGCCTGCACCCAGGCAGGACAGCCCTTCGCCCCTGTGAGCTCGACAGTCTCAGCTGGCTGCGTCATGAGCATGCACTGGCTCTGCCCCGTGGTGCCCGTTCCGTAACGAACGCACAGCGGTATGTTCCACATTTGCTTCTCATCGCCCTTCGAACCGAGCGGCAGGAAACGCGATTGTTGAAGCTTCAACGCCGCCTTGCCTGCATTACATTCGAGCGCCACCGATACCACCGGAACACCGGCCTGATTGAGGAAAGTTGAGAATGCTTTCGTGACATTACGCTGACTGGTCGAGCTCAGAGAGTCGAGAAACTCGCCTGCGGTGGTCGCGCGGAACGCATATTGCTTCAGGTAGCTCTGGACACCTTTGCGAAATTCCTGGGGGCCCATCCAGTTCTCAAACATCCCGATGACAGATGCGCCTTTCTCGTAGGTGATGCTGTCGAAAGCGTTGTTGATATCGTCCTTGGACAGGATCTCCTGGCGGACCTTGCGCGCGGAGACCAAGCTGTCATCCTGTTCGGCACGCATCATGGCGCCCACGTCCGCCACGCGCGTCTGCCATTCCGGCTTCCATTCGGCGATGATCTTGCGTTCCATCCAGGTTGCAAAGGCTTCGTTCAGCCAGATATCGTCCCACCATGCGGTGGTCACTAAGTCGCCGAACCACTGGTGCGCCAGTTCATGCGCGGCCACAGCGGCGTAGGTCCGCTGACGACCGATCTGGTCTACCCTGGGGTCCGCGAGGATGAGCGCCTGATCGTAAGTCACCATGCCGACGTTTTCCATCGCGCCGAATCCAGCGGTGTTGGGAATAGCAACCTGATCGGCCTTCTCGTAGGGATACGGAATTCCGAAATACTCTTCCAGCTTGTTGAGGATGGGAACGGTGACCTCGGCGGCGTATTTCGCTTCTGCAGTCTTGCCTTTGGGAACAACGATTCGTACGGGCACCTTGTTCTTACCAGCCACGCCGGCGTTTACGAATTCGAATGGCCCGACGCCGAATGCTACCAGGTAGCTGGGCAACGGCTTGGTTTCTTTGAAGACCAGGGTCTTCACGCCGGACGCGCGCGTTTCAGATGCTACCGGCGTATTGCTGATGGCCGTGTTCTTCTCCGGCACGTGCATCGTCAACTGCCAGGGCGTCTTATACGAGGGCTCGTCGAAGCAGGGGAACGCGGCGCGGGCATCGGTCGCTTCGAACTGTGAGAAGATGTACCAGTTTCCGCTTTCCTGCTGGCGGAAGATCCCGCTGCTGTTCTTCTCCTGCACTGCGCCGGTGTATTTGATGGTGGCCACGGCAGTGCCTGCGGCGAGCGGATTATCGAAATGCAGGCCCACGAAATCGTCTCCGCCAGGCAGCACGCTGGCTTTGAGTTCCTTGCCAGCCGCACTGACAGTCGCGGACTGGATGTTTATCTTTTCCTGGTTCAGCCAGACAGTCTGGACGGGCTGCTGAATGTCCATGCGAATGACGATGGCGCCGGTAAAGGTACTTTTCTCCGGATCGAGTGTCAGGTCAACCCGGTAGCTCTTCGGAGCGATGTTTTCGACCTCCGACAACCGCGTTTTCGGAGGGCCATCCGCGGCGAAAGCGCAGAGAGATGCCGCCAGCGTGAGGAACCAGATTCGACTCATAGGTGATAGATCCATCTAATCATGAAACGGTTACTTCGGTGTCCTTGGTGCGATGGACATGTCGCGCAGGGCGACCTGCTTCGGAGCGGTCATACTCTGCAGCACGCGGTCCAGTTCAAACACGTGCGCCGCGCTGAGAGCGAGTTCGTGCTCCTCGGGCTGGTACTTTGTGCCGGTTGGGTAGTCCGTGAACGGAGTGCTGGTTTGTTCGATGTGATTCCCCAGAACATGCGCGACCGGCTTGCCGTCGATGAAAGACGCGAGGCGGTGCAGGCTCTTCCGGAAGGCGGGAAAATCGTTCACGTTCACATAGAGGCGGCCCGGGTAGACAGTATCGCCGGTCAGCAGGATGGCGGTGCGGCGGTCATAGAGAGCGATGGAATCGTCTGAATGGCCGGGAATCGGGATAATGTCCATCACGCGGCCACCGAGGTCGAAGGTGCGGATTTCTTCCGGCCAGGTTCCGAAGCCAAAGAATGCTTTGACTGGCGCGACATCGGGTTGAACGAGGGTGGTGTCAGGCCTGTCGGCAAATTGCTTATCGCCAGCAATGTGGTCGCCGTGTTTATGAGAGTGCACCACAACCAGCGGGATGCCGGCGCGGGAGTTGGCCTTCAGCCAGCGGTCCATAAGCCTGTCGACGGCTTCGCGAACACGCGCGTTGCGCGAGCCTGTGTCCCACAGCATCGCTTTGTCCGCGCCGAAGATCAGATACAGGAAGGGCTTTTCATAATCGGTGCAGCCGGACTGGCGCAGGATGTAGAAGTTTGGATTGTACTGGTGAATGTAGAACTCCTGCATCTCCATGCATTGCGGGCCGCCGGTGGGCCAGTGCTCAGGAAGCGTGCCTGGTTCGGGCGTCTGGGCGAAGATGGTGGACGCAGTAAAAAAAACTAAAGCGGGGATACAGCGCATGTTCTCCTGGCTGCGCTGACGAAGGGCAGGTGTTCCGCGACACCAGGCGGAGTCTTTTTAAGGTTACTACGAGGGTACTGCGGGCGCGGGCGGCTGCTATGCTTTCAGCTTTTCCAACCGCTTGCGGACCTCACCGGCATTCTTCGCATCCGGTGAAAGTTCCAGGTACTTCTGATAGGCGGCTCGGGCGCCTTTGTGATCGCCGCGCTTTTCCTCAGCCTCACCCAGGCGCAGCCAGGCTTCCGCATTCCCCTCGTTCCATTTGGTGGCTGTGGTGAACCGGCCGACTGCAGCTTTGTAGTTGCCCTTCTTAAAGTATTCGATGCCTACCGCAACGTCGCGTTTCGATTTTACGGGGTTGAAACTGAATTGCTCGGTTTTCAGTTCGCCGTCTTCCTCGGGAGGCAGTTGCGTGGGCTCCTGCGCTGCGGGCAGGTTGGGAGGCGGCGTCTTCGTCTCCTGCTGCTGGGCCGCCCTGAGTAGGCCAGAGCCTGCAATAAAGAGAGCCATCCACCGACGTGACATACTTAAAGTATAGTGTCTCCGGGGGAATCCACCCCAAATCCGCCGATGCAATCCGATCTCAGCCAATTGCGGGAAAAAGTCGCGCAACTACCTTTAGGGCCAGGCGTGTATCTGTACAAAGATACAGGCGACAAGGTCATTTATGTAGGCAAGGCGAAGAGCCTGCGCGCCCGCGTTCGCAGTTACTTCAACGAAGACAGGCTGGCGGAAGCGAAGACCGGCACGCTCATCAGCGAAGCCCGCGATATCGACTACATTCTCGTCGATAACGAGAAGGAAGCTCTGGCGCTTGAGAACAATCTCATTAAGCAATATCAGCCGCGCTTCAACGTGCTGTTGCGCGACGACAAGACCTATCCGTATATTAAGCTGACCAACGAACGGTTCCCGCGCGTTTACGTCACCCGGCGCTTGAAGAAGGATGGCTCGAATTACTTCGGGCCGTACTTTCCGGGTAACCTGGCGCACAGGCTGGTGCACTTCATTCACCGGCATTTTCTGGTGCCCTCGTGCAAGGTGGATCTGAACCGATCTCATCCGAAGCCGTGCCTGCAGTACCACATCCACAGGTGTCTGGGGCCGTGTGTGGAAGGGCTGACGACACCCGAGACGTATGCCGCCGCTGCCCGGCAGGTGCGTCTATTTTTGGAAGGGCGGCACGCTGCGCTGGCAACGGAACTGCGCGCGCGCATGGAAACTGCATCGCTGGAAATGCGCTTTGAAGAGGCGGCGGGGCTGCGGGATCTGCTGGCGACTATCGAAGAACTGGATCAGCGCCAGAAGATGTCAGCGGCATCCGGCGACGATGTGGATATTTTCGGTTATTACGCGGAGCCTCCGATGGTCGCGGTGAATCTGTTCCATCTTCGTAAGGGCCAGATTGTGGACCGGCGTGAGTTCTTTTGGGAGGATCAGATCGAGTTCGACGCGCCCGAGTTCTTCTCTTCCCTGCTGCTGCAGATTTATCTCGAGCAGCAGTATGTGCCGTCGATTATCCATGTGCCGGTTGAGTTCGAAGATGCCGAGGTGATGGAAGAGTTGCTGGCGGAAAAGAAGAACCGCAAGGTGGAGATTCACACCCCTCAGCGGGGCCAGAAGAAGGCCATGCTGAATCTTGCGCAGACGAACGCCAAACATAGTTTCGATGCGCGCTTCCGCGTGATGAAGCCATCATCTGTTGCGATTCAGCAGGCATTGCAGGAGGCGCTCAACCTGCCGGAAGCGCCGAAGCGCATCGAGTGCTTCGATATCTCTCACGTGCAGGGCACCGATAAAGTCGCCAGCATGGTTGTGTGGGAAGAAGGCCGCATGAAGAAGGCCGATTACCGCAAGTTCATCATTCGCACGGTGGAAGGCAATGACGATTTTGCGAGCATGCGGGAAGTCGTCGGGCGCCGGTACGGGCGGCTGCAGGAAGAAGGGCAGCCGATGCCGGGCCTGGTGCTGATCGATGGCGGTCTCGGGCAACTTCACGCCGCTGCGGATGCGCTTGAGTGGATCGGGATCATCAACCAGCCGGTGGCTTCCATCGCCAAGCGCGAGGAGATTATCTATGTGCTGGGGCAGGAGAACGAGCCGGTGATTCTTGACCGGTTTTCGCCGATTCTGCATCTGGTGCAGACCATTCGCGATGAGGCGCACCGGTTCGCGGTTACTTTCCATCGCACGCGGCGCAATGCGCGGACGCTGACGTCGGAACTCGATCAGATTCCCGGCATCGGCGAAATCACCGTGCGGAAACTGCTCAAGGAATTTGGCAGTTCTGCGCTGGTGCGGCAGACACCGGAGGAGGAACTCGCGAAGAGGGTGGGCCGGGCTGCGGCGCGCAAGGTGCGGGCGTTTTACGATCACGCGGCGGAGCCGTCTGCCGTTTGATAACTCGCGCCTGATATTTATTAAGGATGCTTTTGCAGGTGATTGCTGCTGCTGGTCTGCTGTTTCAGACGGCACCCAGGGATCCGGTTTTGGCAAGCCGGATTCAACAACTTCTCCATACGTTTTTGCTGACGGATGATCCGGGCGATAACGCTCGAACGGCTGCCCAGGAAATTGTCCGCACGCGGGGACTGGTCAGCGTGGACGAGGTGGGCGATGATGCCGCTTATGCTCTCGTGCTGCTGACGTGTTCGCCGGAAGTGAGCATTCTGGCTCGTCAGGCAGCCGAGCGAAATGAGGTTCCGGAGGATGCGGCAGCGTTGTGCGAGGCCCATCTTCGGCAGAAGGAAGTGCAAACCGAGTACGATAAGCGCCGGCCTGATCGTCCGTCGCTGCGCGACAGAATCGAGGTGTTATTTAAGGCCGACCAGTCTGTGCGGCAGAGAAATTCCGACATTAGAGCGATGGTGAAAACCGATGCAAGGCTTAAGGCGGAACTCGAAGCAATCTTTGCAAAGTATGGCGTTCCGACATTTGCAATGGTGGGGCCCTCGGCAGCATCTCACTTTGTGGTGATGGTTCAGCATCAGTCGCCGGAGTTTCGCAGGAGGGCGCTGCCGAAGCTGAAAGCCAACGTGGATGCGGGCCAGGCTGATCCGGCTTCCTTCGCCATGGTGTATGACCGTACCCAGACAGATTCCGGTAGTAAGCAGTTGTATGGCGAGAATTTCACTTGCGATGCAGCCCATCCAAAACTGCATGTCGGGCCGATTGAAGATGAAGAGCACGTCGACCAGCGGCGGGCGCAGCTCGGGATGTTTCGTCTTGCTCTTTACGCAGAGGTCCTCAACGCGACTTCGCCGGATGTTTGTTCCGGGGTGGCTGCCGCTCCGAAATAACTCCGTGGTATGGACCTGAGCTTCTCGCCGAATTCGTACTCGTATCTTTCGGCGAATGCCTTTTCGTCTGTCATCGCGGGACCGATTGCAAGATACATTGGCAGTTCGCGCCCCTCTTTGATCTTCACGTTGCCTCTCGCTCTGGTGTGGATCAACCCGCGCGTCAAATCGCAGGTGCGTTCCGACATATTTACGTGGCCCGGTACTCCGCTGGACTCCATGCGTGCAGCAAAGTTCACCGTGTTACCCCAGATATCGAATGCGAACTTGCGAGTGCCCACCACACCAGCGACCACCGGGCCGCTGTGCAGACCGACGCGGATGCCCCATGCGGCGCCTTCCGGCTTCGTCGCGAGCTTCTTCACAACCTCCACCATCTCCAGGGCGGCAAGCACCGCGTCTACGGCATGACAGTTACGATGCAGGGGCAGGCCGCTTGCGAACATGTAGGAGTCCCCAATGGTCTTTAGCTTTTCCAGACCGTACCGGGCGATGATTTCGTCGAAGGCCGTGAAGTACTCATTTAGCGAATCGACCAGTTTGCGTGGCGCGAGCTGCTCACTGGAGAGAGTGAAGCCCACGAAGTCTGTAAAGCAAACTGTGACATCATCGAACGCCACCGGTTGCACAGAACCAGTGGACTTCAGTTCGTCGGCTACGGTTGCCGGAAGGATATTCAACAGCAGGGCCTGGCTCTTGCCTTGCTGCACCTGAATTTCGTCGCGTTGCTCCCGGATTTCGACGGTCCTCTCTTCGACGATCGCTTCAAGTTGACGCTTTTCCTGCACGAGTTTGCGCGTGCGCAGTTTTACAGCACTCCAGAGGACCACGCCCGAGCAGATGAGATAGATCGTATACGCCCACCATGTGCTGTACCAGGGCGGCAACACACCGAAGGCGACGGTTGCATCTTCGCTGGTTGCCCCATGCGGAGTGCGAGCCTGCACTTTGAACCGATAGGAGCCTTGGGGAAGGTGGGTGTAATCGCTTTGAGCCTGGTGAGACCAGCGAGACCAGGCGCGGTCGTTCCCTTCAAGTTGGAACCGGTACTCAACAGAAGAGGGGTCTTCGTAAAATGGTGCCGCGAATTCGAAATGCAGTGCATTATCGGCGTAAGGCAGGCTCAGCAGATCGAGTTTCCCCGCGCCCCCATACAGGGTATTTGCTGCGCCTTGCACACGGCGCGTGAACACGTGGAAGTCGGCATCCGGATTACCGTTGAGGGCCGGATCCCAGCGGAAAAGTTTACCTTCCTCGTCCGTAACCCAGCAGACGCCATCATCGTCGATGGACATCCAGTAGATCTCCCGCACACCGGACCGAAGCAGCGGCATCGCTTTCCATTGGTATCCGTTTGCGTGCTTCGTAAGGAGGCTATGATAAGCCCGGCCCGTGACCCATACGTTACCGGAGCGATCCTCGAAAGTATTGAAAATATCCCTGCTGCCATTAGCGAATTCCGGTCCTAATGACACGTCAGGCACGATGCGGTGGTCTGATTTCGAATAGCGCCTTAGCCCTTTCTCTGTAGCGAAGACCACGTGGCCGTTCAGGCGGCGAGCGTTGATCCAGTTTGCGGGAACATTCTGTTCAGCGCCGAATTTGTCCACGCGAGGAGGTTGCTGGCGGAAATCGATTCGCCAGATGCCGCCCCGGGTGGTGGCCCAAACCGCGCCGTCCTCGTCCTCAACGACGCTGCGGAATTCCTGGCCCGCCGGGGCGACCTGACCGGACGTCTGCCATGAATCGCCTGCTTCGCGCAGAAGGAAGACGCCCTGGCTGCCGGCAGCGTAGACGGCATGGCTGTCCTGAAAAGATGAAGCCACGTCCCAAACTGAGCCACTCGTCTCAAGTATGCGCAGTGCCGATCCGCCGGACGCTTCGAACAGACCGTGTGCCGTAGTGACGAGCAACCTATCTTTCCGGGACAGCAACGCGAGAACGCTGTCATTTATTCCGTCTACACGGTTAAACGCCGGAGGCAATCCCTGGGACCTGTTGAGCCGAAACAAGCCGGACCGGGTGCCCGCAAACATTGTACCCAAATGCCGGGCCATAGTTACGGTTGCGCCCGGCAGGTTTTGATCCCGGCCAAGAATTGTAAGTGCCGGAGTCAACCGTGCAATACCGTTGTTGCCTGTCACCCAGATTCCGCCCTGGCGATCGGCATAAAGGGAAGTGACGTAATCGTCAGTCAGGCCAGTATCCCTGGTTACAATGCGGTCGATAGCGGCTCCGCGACTTAGATCTACTAAAGCCAACCCGCCTCTGCGGGTGCCCACCATCGTCTCTCCATCCGGAAGAGCGAGCATGGAATAAATGTGATTTTTCGCGAAGAATGTATCGGCACTGGTGTTGAGTTGCTCCACACCGGCCGTAGTAAGCCTGTATAGGTGTTGCGAGGTCGCGATTACCGCGCCGGCCGTTCCAGGGATGGCCGCCGTCACATCGTCGTTGGCAAACGCCGCCCCGCCCGGAACCGTCACGAAGCCTTCCCCTTCAAGTTTCGTGAGACCTTGTTCCGGCGTCTTAAGATACAGGGCACCCAAAGCGAGGAACGCTCTCCCGAATTTAGTAGCCGGACGCCATGTTCTTATCGAACCGTCACTGTTGAGCCTGAACAGGCGGGTGTAGGAACTGAAGTAAGTTCCCTCGGTAGTGGCCAGCACTCGCCAGATGTCACCAAACTGCCGGTCCGCCTCCGGCAACCTGTTCGTGAAAGAAACAAACTGCAACGTGCCTTGGGCGTCAGCCCGGAGCATCCCGAACTCTCCAACTCCGCCAACGAATACTACTCCCTGACTGTCGGTCGCGACGGAACGAGCCGTAGTCGCCCGGCCGGGCAGCGGCATCAGTCGCCAACTGGCGCCATCAAACTCCAGCAATCCTTCAGTATTGGCGAAGTACATAAGCCCTCGCCGGTCCTGAACAGCCGCCCAGTTCTGAACGGCAGCGCCATACTGTTTGGCGGTGAAGATCTGAGAAACGTAAGATCCGGTCTCAGTGTTGAAATCAGCATGGAGGATTGCGCCGTAACTTGCCGGAACGAGCAAGGCAAGCAGTATTGCGCACGAGCGGAGCATATATTGCTACCTGCGGAAAGGCACCTTCCGCCGGACTGCGAGGACTAGGAGGCCTGCCAGCGCTAATACGCAGGTAGCGGGTTCAGGGGCGCTGTCGATAACAACGAGCGAACTAGTAATTCTGTCAAAATTCGCAGGCCCGTTTGTGCCATCCAAAGCAATTTCCGTCTCAATGCTGCCGAATTGCAGAGCGGGAGGACGGAAAACAATGGACGCATTCGGATTGGCTGTTGTGACCGTGAGCGTCTGCGGAGGCACAGACAGAGAAAGTTCGCGGTTCACGCTCGCGCAGGACGGAGACGGTCCTGGGGAGACAAGATTCAGATCATTGCAAAAGAATTGCGTGATGGTCACATTGCCCGGATCCAAAGTCAATTCGGCGCCTTCAAGGATCGGACCCGGATCTATGAAGTAACTGTAGTTGATGAAGTAGCCGGCGGTTTGACCCTGTCCAACACCAAAGCTGAATCCATTCGCGGCGCTGAACGAAAAGCTGCCACCCAGTCCGTTCTGGCTCGTGGAAGGACTGACAAAAATTTGGCCGCTGTTGAGCTTTGCGCCAGCGTCAACGGTGAGACCCCAGGAGGTTGAGACCAGTACGCCAAGGGCGCATCCGGTGTTAGGGCCGTCAATGTAGGTGGACAAGGTGTCCGCCGTACACGGTGACAAGATCGCCCCATTCAAACTACCTGCCCGCAGCGCCTGACCGGTGAGGATTAAAGCGAGGGCGGACACAAAAGCACAACTCGATGTCATGTACAAACCCCGTGTATCGGGATGAGTATAGCAACTAAGTACCAGTGGTAATGTAACTAGCTAAACCGTGAGAGTGTTTGATCGTACCCATTGACATTATGGCTTGAGGTAACGTCCCAAAAAATCATCTGCAGCAGTGTAAGCAGCCAGCCAGTGACTATGCACCAGCAAGTCATGTATCTCGTCAGGGAAAATAAGTTGCTCGAAGTGAACGCCCTGCTTCCGGAGAGCTTCGGCCAATTGCACGCTCTGGGCAAAGGGAACATTGCGGTCGTCATCTCCGTGAATCAGCAAGACCGGCGACCGCCATGTTTTGACGGAAGACATCGGCGAGGATTCGAAGGCCAAGCGTGCAACATCCAGGCGCTCTTCCGGTTTGTAAGCCGGAACGAAGTTATTGATCTCGAGATTCCATTCATGTACTCCATGCAGATCTACTCCCGCGGCGAACAAATCGGAAGCGCGGGCCAGGCCAAGCGCGGTTAAGTAACCGCCATAAGAGCCGCCCCAAAGTCCGACCCTGGCGGGGTCGACATCCGAGCGGCTGCGAAGATATAGTCCGGCTCCGATAACATCGTTGTATTCGCTGCCCCCAGTCGCTCCGTAATTCAGAGCTTCACGGAATTCCTCGCCATAACCTATGCCACTGCGGTAATTGACCGATAAAACCACATAACCCTTACTCGCGAGATACTGATTAAAGCCGTAAGCCTGGTGGTAATAGAACATATAATGCCAGCCAAGCAACATCTCGCGGCGCGATCCGCCATGAAAGAAGATCACTGCAGGATGTTTTCCTTGTGCGGCACTGGCAGGCATGAATAGCTGCCCATGTATCTTCATCCCGTCGGCTGCAGGAAAGATCACCTGCTGCGGTTCTACCAGTGCAGCGGCCGGGAAATCGGCGGGCATGGAATTCGGCGCGAGGTCGCGCACACGGGTCCCGTCGAGGAGCGCGGCGCGCGCCGGCATCTTCGCATCGGAATGCAGCAGCGCCATTTGCCCGTTGGCCAGCAATGCAGGCGCCCACTCAATACCGGAACCCTGTGTGAGCCGCTGAGGCGCGCCGCCATGAACGCCGACTCTCCACAAATGCCGTCTGTCGACATCGTCCTGATTCGATGAAAAGACGACCGATTTGCCATCGGGCGCCAGTGCGACATGTTCCACTTCAAAACTTCCCGGCGTGAGCAGTTTCGCCGTGCCACCCGAAGAACCCGAGGGAATCGCATACAGATGCTGCCATCCGTCTTTCTCCCACGGGAAAACGATTACGCCGTCTGCAGTCCAGAGCAACTGATGGTCGGACACCATTGGCCAAAACACGCTGCCCTTCCCGGTATCGGCGTGCCATAGCTCATGACCTTTGCCGGTTTGGGCGTCGGCGATCCGAATCGACCATGGCTCCGCTTCCCGCTTCGGGCCGAACATGAACGCGTAGCGAGAGGCGGCGAGGCGGACGAACGCAACCTGCCTGCCGTCGGCGGACCAGACGGCCGACTGGTCGGTGTCGACACTGGTATCCAGGAACCGCAGCGCCTTCTCGCGCACGTCATACACCGCGATAAACGCGTGATCGCCGCGGCCCGACCTGAACAGGATTCGGGTGCTGTCCGGGGACCAGTTCAGATCGGACGCTGTACCCCGCGCATGCAGCAACTGCGCCGGTTTGGGGTCGCCGCCGGAAAGCGATGCCGACCAGATCTGGCCGCCCTGAACCCAGGCCACCGTTGAGCCGTCCGGTGCTGCTGCAGGCGAATGACCGTCGGCGAACCTATGGGCTTCGCCAGGCAGAGGAGCCATCCACACTTCCTCCCGCACACCTGCCGGCTCGCTGCGCGGGTTCGGAAATTCGCCACGCCCGTTCGCCGCGCCACCGCGAGTGAAGAACACCGCCGAGCCATCGGACTTCCAGGTGAGTTCGGTGATCTCCTGCCCGTCATCGGCTGTGAACTTAGTAACCGGAGCGGCGGCAAAGGCCGGCGCGCGCGCCACCAATATATTACGTACGCCATTCGCATTCAGAACCCATGCAACGGCGTCCCCGCGAGGAGAAGCAATCAGGTCTTCCGGAAAGGGAGAACTGAGCACCTGGCTAATGGTAAACGGCGTGCCGCCTTGCAAAGGAAGCCCAATTACAAGCGCGGCCGCGCCCCACACGGCAAGACGGAAAACAGCACAATTGATTCGCACAATATAAGGTAACCGATAATCAAGGTAATCCTTTGCGAGTCGTTCTAATCTCCACCTACGACCTCGGCCATCAGCCTTTCGGCCTCGCTTCTCCAGCCGCGTGGCTGCGTGCGGATGGGCATGAGGTGATCACGGCGGATCTTTCGCGCGAACCGCTGCCACCGCAAGCTGTGGCGAATGCCGATTGGGTAGCGTTCCACCTGCCCATGCATACGGCAACACGGATGGCACTACCGCATGTCGAAACGGTGCGGCGCGCCAACCCCGCAGCCCGCATCTGCTGTTACGGCCTGTATGCGCCCGTCAATGAGGAACTGCTGCGCGGAATGGGCGTGACACATGTGATGGGCGGCGAGTTCGAACAATCCCTTGCGAACCTTGTCTCAGGCCGAACCAGCTACTCGCTTCCGATCATTCTGGACCGCTTGCCCTTTCAGATTCCCGACCGCTCTGGTCTGCCGCCCCTGAAGGTCTATGCGAGGCTGCTTCACAACGGGGAACGGAGGGTTGCAGGCTATACGGAAGCCAGCCGTGGTTGCAAACACCTGTGCCGCCACTGCCCCATCGTTCCGGTTTACGAAGGGCGATTCCGCGTTGTGCCGCACAATGTGGTTCTTGCCGATATACGCCAGCAGGTTGACGCGGGCGCGCAACACATCACGTTTGGCGATCCCGATTTTCTGAATGGCCCCGGTCACGCACTGCCTCTGGTAGAAGCGTTGCACGCCGAATTCCCGGAGCTCACATACGACGTGACCATCAAGGTTGAGCACCTGCTTCAGCAGCATCCTGCGCTCGGAGTGCTGGCCCGAACGGGTTGTCTGTTCATCGTGAGCGCGGTGGAATCGCTTGATGATGCCGTGCTGCAGCGGCTTGCCAAAGGCCACACACGCGCAGACTTTCTGCAGGCACTAAAACTCACGCGCGCGCACGGCCTGACCATGTTGCCTACGTTCGTCACGTTCACGCCCTGGACTACGAATGAAAACTACCTGGATCTGCTGCGAACAATCCGCGGTCTCGATCTGATTGAAAGCGTGGCGCCCATCCAGCTCGCTATACGACTGCTGATTCCGTCCGGTTCGAAGCTACTGGAGCTGAATGACCTGGGGCCGGTAACGTTCGATGCCGCCGCCCTGCAATACCGGTGGAAACATTCCGACCCCGCGATGGACCGCCTCTGTTCAGACTTGCAGAAGCTGATCCGCGCGGCCGAACGGCGCTCAGCGACACGCAGCGAAGTCTTCAGCCAGATCTGGCAGCGCGCGTTCGGCGTTCCTCCCGATTTTCATCTGGCAGCCCGCGCCACGGTGCCTTATCTGAATGAGCCGTGGTATTGCTGAGCGGAGCCCGATGAAGAGCAGTTAGCTCTTTTGTAGAAGTCAGCTTCAGCGGCGGGGTGCGAAGGGTATCCATGCGTTCGCGCAAAACACGCTTAACCGATTCAGGAGAGTGCCTGGCATTACGGAAGGTGCGAAGCCCAGGAGTATGCAGGCCCGATAGAGCAGGAAACTTGTGACCAGGCCGATCAGCAACATCAACTGCTTTCGCCGCCTGTGACGCTTATTGAGACCGCGTAAGGTTTATGTAAGAGATAATCGTGCTGATTCGATGAGGATGCCTTTTATTTGGTGGAGCCGACCGGATCCGGTAAACTGATTGAGGGCAGTCCGTGGCGGAATGGCGGAACTGGCAGACGCACCAGACTCAAAATCTGGCGAAGTTCACTCTTCGTGAGGGTTCGACCCCCTCTTCCGCCACCATCTTAACTGCTGAAAATAAAGGGTTTACGCGTTGATTTTTCCCGCGTGCCAGAATTGTGCCGTGGACGCGTTCTAAAACCTCGGCTGTACGGGCCTGTGTTTCGACGCTCCATTGCTTGTAGTGTTTGCGAATGATTTCCGGGGTGTCCCCGAGGATTTCTGCAGCATCCACGAGGCTTCCGCCGTTCGTCAGGATCTTGTTTACGAGAGTGTGGCGGAAGCGGTGCGATATGCCCTTGTCAACGCCACTCTTGCGGAATACGGCGAGGAGCGTCATCCCTGCGGTCTTGGTGAAAGACTCGGGGTCTCCAAAGCCGTGCCAGAAGTAATACGGACAGCTGCGCCCGGCCTTCCTCGGGAGCGGCAGGTCGTGGAGAATCTGCTTCACTTCCGGGTACAACGGCAGCCAGATCGGCTTCGATGTTTTGTAGGTGCGGAACTGGATCGCGTCGCCCATTGGCCCGTCGAGCAGGATGGACGATTTCTTTAACAGCGCCACGTCGGAGATGCGCGGCGCGTAGAAGAACATCAGCGTGAGCATGGCTCTTGCGCGTTGCCGTTCATAGGGACCGCGGCCGAAGCTGTCGGCAGCTCGGAAAATCTGTTCGAGCTCTTCGACAGTGTAGGGGTTGCGCTCATCGGCGGGTTGCGGATCCTTCGCGTGTGGTCAAAATATTCGCGTGAGCGGAGTGAGTTTATGATGGATGTTCCTC
>JAUZEU010000317.1 GCA_030838885.1 Bryobacterales bacterium
ATTTGGCAACAGCGCGCGTTCTATTTGACGACCATACCCAGAAACGCCTCCGCTGCGTAGCTTACGGCGCGCCGTGAGGGCCGCATCAGATAAATCTTCCGCTCCATTTCCACCTCACGTACGCGGATAGCGACCAGTCTGCCTTCGGCGATCTCCTGCTCCACGCACATCCTCGGCAGAAAGGCGACGCCCGCATTGCGCTCCACCATCCAGCGAATCGTTTCGACAGTTGGCATCTCCACATCCATTCGGAGCGGTATGCCGCGTTCGTGAAACGCCCGGATGACGGTGTCCCGGTAGGCCGAGCGGACGTTATGGGCGATAAAGACTTCGGAGCCCAGTTCGGAGATGGGTACCTCCTTCCGGTGGGCAAGGTGATGTTCGGGGGAAACCACAAAGGCCAGCGAATCGGAGTAGATTACGCTCGAAATCAGCCGCTCATCGTGCGGCTCATAACTAATCACACCCAATTCCAGATTTCCGTCGACGATTTCGTCCGGGATGCGACTGGAAAAGCTGCGCCGGATCTGCACCTTCACCTTCGGGTAAACGCCGCGGTAGCATTCTATGTGGCGCAGCAGATACAGCGCTGTGGATTCATTCGCGCCGATGACCAGACGGCCCGCGGAGTGATCCCGCAGTTCCGCGATCGAGTTTTGCAGTTCGCCTTCAAGGTTTTGGAAGCGCCGCGCGAATTCGAGCACCTTGGCTCCGGCATCCGTGAGCATCACATCTTTGGCCGACCGGTCCAGCAGCTTTTCCCCAAGCTCCAGTTCCAGACGCTGCAGAGACAGGGAAACGGCCGGTTGCGTGCGACCCAGTTTCTCCGCGGCCCGCGAGAAACTGCGTTCGTTCGCAACCGTCATAAAGACGCGAAGCGTGCTCAATTCCATACCCGATCATAACTCCTGCTAATAAGGTTGGGCTGCGCTATAAATCCTGCTGATCGTTCGGGTGGTGTTTGGATATCGAAAGATACCCGCAACTGGCCTAAATCATGCGTCACACTTGAAATTCAGGCACTCCCTTCTCAATCGAAAATATGATTCGGGCCTTCGTCGATTTTGCCCTGAGCAATCGTTTGCTGATTGTTCTGGTCACAGTTCTGCTCCTCATCTGGGGCGCCATTTCTTTTCACAATCTGCCGGTAGAAGCGTATCCCGATGTCGCCAACAACTATGTCCAGGTGATCACGCAGTGGCCTGGACGGGCGGCGGAGGAGGTGGAGCAACAGGTCACCATTCCGCTGGAAACTGCGATCAACGGTGTTCCCCATCTGGACCATTTGCGCTCCGTCTCCATATTCGGACTTTCCAGCCTGAGCCTTATCTTTGACGACGATTCCATCAACAGCGAAAACCGCCAAAAGGTGCTGGAGCGCCTCACCCAGGTAAATCTGCCGGCCGGGCTGCAGCCTCAGATCGGTTCCGATTACAGCCCGGTGGGCCAAGTGTACTTTTACACGCTGAAGAGCACCAATCCGAGCGTGGATCTGATGGCGCTGAAATCGCTGGAGGACTGGACGCTGGTGAAGCAGTTCAAGTCCGTCCCCAATGTGGTGGACGTCTCGAGTTTCGGTGGAACCACGCGCGAGTATCAGGTGCGGGTGAACCCCGACAAACTGGTCGCTTACGGCCTCAACATCGGACAGGTGGAGCAGCAGCTGTCGAACAACAACGTGAACGCGGGCGGCAGTTTCATCGAGCAGGGAATGCAGCAGATCAACATCCGCGCCCTCGGTCTGGTGCGCGATGTTCATGACATCGAAGAAACCGTCATCAAAGCCCAGAATGGCGCGGCCATCCGGGTGAAAGATATCGCCACCGTGACCCAGGGCACGCGGATCCGGCTGGGCAAGATGGGTAAAGCCATCCACCGGCACGACGGCAAGGTACTCGATAACGGGGACGTGGTGGAGGGCATTGTTCTGCTGCGTAAAGGCGCGCAGTCCGATGCGACGCTCGAAGCCATTCATGAAAAGGTGAAGGAGCTGAACGAGCACATTCTGCCGCCCGGCGTGAAGATCGTTTCGCATCTGGACCGCAGTGAACTGCTGCACTACACCACCACGACCGTCCTGCACAATCTGACGGAGGGAATCGTGCTGGTCGCGCTGATTCTGTTCATCTTCCTGGGGAACCTGCGCGGCGCGTTTATCGTGGCCCTGACGATTCCCTTCTCGCTTTTGTTCGCCGCCATTTGCCTCGACCTGAATCACATTCCGGCGAACCTGCTTTCGCTGGGCGCGCTCGATTTCGGCATGGTGGTGGAAGGGGCGGTGGTGATGGTGGAGAACATCATCAGCCACCTGGCGCACCGGCGCGACTCGGACCAGCCAACGATCCGTTCAGTACGTGAGGCCGCGCATGAAGTGCAGCGCCCGGTGTTCTATTCCATCGGCATCATCATCACGGCTTACATTCCGATCTTTACGCTGCAGCGAGTGGAAGGGCGCTTGTTCAAGCCGATGGCGTGGACCGTATCTTTCGCGCTGCTGGGCGCCCTGCTCTTCGCGATGCTGATTGCCCCGGTGCTCAGCAGCTTCCTGTTTGGCAGGAAAGTCAGGGAGTGGAAGAACCCGCTGGTCACAGCGATGACCTCCAGCTACGCCTGGGTGCTTCGTGGCGCCATTCGCCTCCGCTGGATGACAGTGGCGATTGCGGCGTGCGCATTCGGCGCGTCGGTGTGGATGCTGACGAGCGGCGTCATCGGCTCGGAATTCTTACCGCACCTGGATGAGGGTGCCATATGGGCCCGCGCTACGCTGGCGCCCAGTACAGGTCCGGCTTCGGGAATCGCGCTGATGGACCGGGCGCGTGTCACCATCGCGTCCTTCCCGGAAGTAACCCAGGTGGTATCGCAGATCGGCCGCCCTGACGACGGAACAGACACCAGCGGCTTCTTCAACACCGAGTACTTCATTGACCTCAAGAGGAAGGATCAATGGCGGCTGGTGTTTCACGAGAACAAAGAAGAACTGATCGCTGCCATCGACCGGGAGCTGGAGAAAATCCCCGGAGCGCTGTGGAACTTCTCGCAACCCATTGCCGACAACATGGAGGAAGCGGTGAGCGGCGTGAAAGGACAGCTTGCCATTAAGATTTACGGCGAAGATCTGAAGACGCTCGAAGCCAAGGGAAGCGAGATCGTGGGGGTGATGCGAGGCATCAAGGGTGTGGCGGATCTCGGGCTGTTCCGCGTGATCGGCCAGCCGAACCTGCAGTTCGAAGTGGATCGCGGGAAGGCAGCGCGTTATGGGCTGAATGTGTCCGATGTGCAGGATGCAGTGGAGACCGCTGTTGGTGGCAAGGCTGTGAGCCAGGTGCTGCAGGGCGAACAGCGTTATGACCTTGTGGTCCGGTACGATGCGGCGGCAAGAAACACGAAGGAGACCATTGAAAATATCCGGCTGGTCGCGCCTTCGGGAGAACGGGTTTCACTGGCGCAGCTTTGCAATGTTCGTGTGCTCGATGGAGCTTCGGAAATCTACCGCGAAGGCAATTCCCGGTATGTCGCGCTCAAGTACAGCGTGCAGGGCCGCGATCTGGGAAGCACGGTAGAAGAGGCCATGGCGAAGGTGACTAAGCAGGTCAAACTGCCGACGGGTTACCACACTTCCTGGGCGGGTGAGTACGAGAGCGCCAAGCGCTCGCAGAAGCGGCTGATGATCGTGGTGCCCATCACGCTGATGGTGATCTGCATGATTCTCTACACCATGTTCAATTCCGTGAAGTGGGTGCTGCTGATCATCGCGAACGTGGCGATGGCGCCCATTGGCGGGCTGCTCGCTTTGCTGCTGACCGGCACGCACATGAGCGTGTCTTCCGGCGTGGGCTTTCTGGCGCTGTTCGGGGTTTCGGTGCAGACCGGCGTGATTATGCTCGAGTACATCAATCAGTTGCGCGCGCGGGGGGAACCGATTCTGGATGCGGCGATCAACGGGTCGGTGAAAAGGCTGCGTCCCATCATGATGACGATGCTGGTGGCCAGCGTGGGCTTGCTGCCGGCGGCATTGTCACGCGGGATTGGTTCGGACTCGCAGAGGCCGTTCGCGATCGTGATTGTCGGGGGCCTGGTAGCGGCGTTGATACTTGGCGTGTTTCTGCTGCCTACGCTTTATGTGTGGGTTGCAGGGGAACGCGATGTGCTGCCAGCGCCGGAAGGGGAGTTTGACGAGGGGTAATCTCCCGTCATTGAGGCCCTGAATCCGCGGAAGTCTCTTCCACAAATTTCTCAATCCGCACCCTGTAAAGCGCCTGTTTCCCATGGCGGTCGCTGGCGAAGAACACACTCTGGCTGTCCGGGCTGAAGATCGGCAGAACCATTCCCGGGTCTGACGCACGATGCTCGCACAGCGTGAGCTCCCTGCGTGTCACACGGAGCAACAGCAGCACATAGGCCGAAGCGCGGCTGCGGCTCGCTCCGACGAACACCGAACCGTCCCCGTTCGGGGCCACCGATTCGAACTGGCTGGTTCGCGCGATTTGCTTATCTGTTTTCTCGCCCGGATCGTTCTCCCGGAGGGTGATCAGTTGTTTCGGATCGTCCGGGATATGAAGATACAGCAGAGTCCGTCCGGTCTGGGTCCACAGGACCTCGCCGGTCTGCCCCGGCTCCAGCTTTAGCCGGGTTTTGCCTGAACCATCAGGATTGACGAGCCAAAGCGCGCCGCCGGCTTGGTAGAGCAACTGCGGGTGGCGCGGCCTCGCCATCACAAAATCGATACTGCCGTCGATCTCCAGCACGGTTTTCGGCCCCGTACGCAGGATCCGCACGATTCGCGATGCGCCGCCCTGGCGTTCCGCAAACACGGCCGACCCATCGGTGGTCAGCGCCAGTCCGGTGCGGATTACGCCCGCCGCAACCGTGTGCAATTCACGTTTGCGCAGACTGCCGAGCGAACTCTCAAACAGGGAAGCGCGATCGAAGTAATAGACGCTGCGTTCATCGGCGGACAGCGCAATGCTGAGGGGGTCGAGCGCGGCAGCTTCTGTAACCTGGTGGGAATCGCCCGATTTCAAGTCGAGTTGGAATGCCTGCCGGGCACCGAAGCGCTCGCTCCAGTACAGAAGCGTATCGCTGCGGCGCCCGAACTGGCGCAGGTGCGGAGCGGTCATCCCGCTCGCAAAAGCGGGATTAGTTAAACGGATAACATCAAGATCCGTCGCGGGGTCTGCATAATGCTGCCACTCCGGTCCGGAGAGCCGGCCCGCAACAGCCATCGTCAGAAAATCGCGCCGCGTTGGAGGCAGGAGACGAATGTCTCTATTCTACTGGTGGCTTGCAGCGTAGTGCGATTTCAGCAGATCCATCCCGAAGTCGTTTTCGTAATCGCGCCACACGGAGTGAATGTGGTTCGCCTTATCCTGGGTGCAATCCATTTCGATCAGGAACGCCGGCGTCTGGATGCGGTAGTAGTGCGGTCCACCGCGTTGCGTTTCGCCGGTCCAGGCAAAGAATGTCGCATCTTTGGGCTGCTTGCGGGCCAGTGCCATGCGCTGTTCCGCCAGCTGCGGAGCAACGTTGTTCGCATACAGATCCACGATGGTAAGCAGCTTGTCGAACTGGGCCGCATTCATCTTCGATGCAGCCAGGCCGTTCGGCGCCCCTGCCAGCGCGGCCTTACGCGAGGCCATCGTTATGATGTCCTTCAGCGCAGTCTTGTCGACAATAGCGGTTTCCTTCTGCGAGTTATCCAGCGCTTCGATCATGTCGTAGCCGGAATCGTCTTCCTGCGCGAGAACGCGCAGACCTTTGCGCGGTCCAATGCGAACTTCCGCGGGGTTCGAGCCAAAGAAGCTGGGGGAATCGGAAACCTTGCCATCCACAATGGTAAAGTTCTGCGCCAGATGGTGGCCCTCTACGCGATATCCCCATGTGCCCTTCGCGGCCGGCGTGCCGAAGATCGTGATGTAGTAATTATCCGGGTCGCGGCGATTGGCGCCGGCGCCGGCTTCGAGAATGAGCAGAACCTGATCGAGGCTCATGATTGTCTCGGCTTTGATCAAACCCTGCTGGCTGAGGCCGGCGGCCATCAAAGCGGTGGCAAGCTTCGCCTGATAAGGCTGCATCTCACCGAAGGAGAGACCTTTGCGCAGCTTCGGAATGAAGTGCCAGTCAAAGCGCTGGTCGTCTTCGAAGGGGTAAGTTGCCTTAGCTTTCTGGTCGGTCCAGAGGGTCGCCAGGAAGGCGTTCGCGGCATCGGCCATGACGGAGGCCTGCTCGGCGCGCTTGTACGCAGCCGTCAAAAGGAGGGCAGCGGTGCCCAGGGCAGCCACTCGTAACCACACTTGCTTCATGGACGAGATTTTATACCCTTCGCGTGTGCGAAGGGTAGTGTTTGGCTCAAGAAAGAAGTTAGAATGGGAAATCGCTGATCGGAGCAGCCTTCAGCGCAAGCGACCGCTGCATGAAACGATACGGATTTACCGGCGTTGTACGAATGCGGACTTCGTAATGCAGATGCGGTCCCGTGGCGCGCCCGGTAGCGCCCACCTGGCCCACGATGTCACCCTGACGGATCTCCTGGCCTTCCACCACGTCCATACGGGAAAGGTGCGCGTACCAGGTCTGATACCCGTTGCCGTGATCCACAATCACACAGCGCCCATAACCGCCATTCCAGCTCGAGTGGATCACCACGCCATCGGCGGTCACCTTCACAGGCGTGCCAACAGGAGCGGAAATGTCGATACCGGTATGCATCGCGCCTTCTCCGGAAAACGGGTCGTTCCGTTCGCCGTAGCCGCCCATCAGACGGCCGTTGATGGGCCACGCCGCAGGCAGAATGTTCACATTCGCACGGGAGAAAATGTTCCGGCCACGCGAGGCGAGATTGGTGGTCCGGAGGTAATTGTACTCGGCCAGCGTCTCGCGCATGGTGGGAACCAGAGGACCTTCCGCAATCAGGTCCGGAGACCCCGCCAGCGTCTTCTTCATGCCATACGCCGTGGTCACTTCGTCGGCGAGCATCTGCAGACTGGCGAGCTGCTCATTCGTTTGTTTAACTTTTTTCTGCAGGTTGTCGTAGCGTGCGCGTAACATTTGCGCCTCATGCAGCAACGTATTATAGTTGGCAACCTTTGAGGCCATGCGCGCGTAACTGCCTGCCACGCCAAATAATCCGAGCATCAGCACAGCCACGGCGCACAATGCGCTGTAGACGAAACGATGCGGAATGTGAATTCGCTTCATGCGCCCGTGCAAAGAGTGCGCGAGCTCAACAATAATGTAGTCTTGCTTCAATCCCAATCTCTCCTGAGCGCGTTTTGCATGGCGTACCACCGCACGCTCAAAGTGAAAATCCGGAATAGTGAACGCCCCGCACTTGTGCGGTCTATCCCCCAAAGCGAGATCGAACCGGCATTAACAACGAAACTGCGAGGTTAACATCCCTTAAGCTTGCAAGTCAACCGTTTTCGCTGTTACCATCCGGCTTGCCCAGACGTATTCCAGGAGCTCATTTCGCGCGTAACCTTGTCACGCGCAGAACCCTGCTCTTTCAATTAGTTAAGCGTGATTTTCACCAGCGCTATGTAGGCTCCGCTGCCGGTTGGCTTTGGGGACTGATTCACCCACTGGTTCTGCTGGGCGTCTACACCTACATCTTTAGTATATGCCTCAAGACACCACCGCCCGCCGGCTCTGGTACGGATAGCTACGCAATCTACCTGTTTGCCGGTATGCTGCCGTGGCTGCTGTTCAGCGATACCGTGCAGCGGGCTTCGGGCTCCATTGTGGAAGCTTCGAATCTGGTGACCAAGACAATGTTCCCTTCGGAAATCGTGCCGGTCTCCATTTTTCTGTCGTCGATGATCAGCCATCTTTTGACGGTGCTGCTGTTTCTTGTGATCGCCGGGTTGCTCGCAGGACATGTCAGCGGCATGGCGGCACTTCTGCCGCTCTTCATTCTGCTGGTGGGCTTGTTGGCAGTAGGGATTGGATGGATCGTCGCGGCCCTGCAGGTCTATTTGCGGGACACCGCGCAGGTGGTGGCTGTAGTTCTGACGCTCTGGATGTGGATCACGCCAATCATGATCGTGGAGAGCCAGATTCCCGACCGTCTGCGGTTCGTGCTGGTCGCGAACCCGATGTTCTACATCGTGAGGGTCTACCGGCAAGTGCTGCTGCGCAATGCCATGCCGTCGCTGCGTGACCTGGCAATGGCCAGTGCGTTCTCCATCGTCGCGTTCGTGTTAGGCGGTCTGTTCTTCCGCCACATGAAACGAGGCTTTGCCGACGTTCTCTAAAAAAGGGACTCCTCAGAAGAAATCGTGAGTTGCAGCGCCGACAGTCGACGCTCCGCATGGTGTACAGAAGACGAGCCCCCACAGGGGAACGAACTCAAAGCGCCCTTCGGCGAGTTGGTATAATCGGCACCGGCAAATGGCAGCGCGAGCAGACTACGGCCGAACCCTTGCAGTTCGGGTTTCGCGAGTCAAGTAGAAGTCAGAGTGCCGGAGTGATGATGTATTTAGGAGCAATGCAAGCCTGAAGATCCTGCTGGGAGCGTCCGCTTCCCGCCTTCACAGTACCCGTTGGATGTGTTTTCGATTCTATGTAAACGCCGCCAACGAAATAATAGGTCGTCCGCGGCCAAGATTATCGAGCCGTACGCGGAACACTGTCGATGCCTGATCCGGTTCAACCGGACTGGAGACTTGGCGGTCTCAACCAGGTGATTGGATTTTCGCCATAGCGCACGATTCCATAATGTGCCGGGGAGCCGCCGGGATTGTTCGTAGTCCACCTGACAATCTACAGATACTCTGTCGCTAACTCGATCGCAGGCCCCTGAATGATCCGTAGCCGCGCGGCCTTCGGAGTCGTCGTACTTTCCTGGCCAGGCAGGCTGCCGCCCAAACAGAGATCGACGACACCAATAGCACTCTATTCATCTTCACACCGCAAGGAAATACTTTACGAGCAGGTGACGAAAGTACGTGACCGCAGTCCAACGCCATCTACCTTACGGAATAGGCGGGCTCGGGAGAGGCGCGGCGCCGCAGATAGCTGGGGCGCAGGGCGGTAGAGGCGGGGTCGGGATCAGGAACTCGTTACCCTGGGTCGGAGCCGAACCACCACTCGTGCAAGCACCCGTAAAAGTATCGTCGTTGAGGTAAGGCCTCGTGAAACCGTCCGATAATGTCTGCAGAAATTTGACGATCTGATTCTCCTCCTGATCCGTCAAGCCAAGATTACCGGTCGTCGTATCAATATTGTTCCGCACTTCCGGCATAGGCCAGCAGTCTACTTTTTCGGTTGTTCCTGGCGGGCAATGTCCGGAGGTGACGGGGTACGCATACTTGTCGCGCGTATTGTAGAAATGTACGAGCTGCTTAAGGCTCTTAATGTAGCCGTTGTGAAAAAAACCCTTCTGGAAATAGGGCCCTGGGGCCTCGGTGGTGGGGCAGTGCGGCGGTGTCAACGCCACGTTGCGCGCGGTAGTCACCTGCATTTGACCGTCGACGGTGGGTGCGTATTGTCTCCAACTCACATTCGGGCTGGCGTTGGAGCCGAAGCCGCTTCTGAGGAAAGTCCCGAGTCCCAGGTCTCTGTAACCGAAGCCGTAGGGATTGGCGGTGTACCCATAGGGATCCGGCCTGGTCTCGTAATAGAAAGCAATCCTGGGATTCAGCGGCAAGCCCTCGTTGGCCGACCCAAAGCAGGTGAATAGAGGGTTCACCATTGCCTTGACGCCAGTGTCGGTCTGCCCCGCTTTCAGCGTAGTTCCTCTTCCGTCGAGATGGCATGAATTACAGTTGCCCTTGCCATCAAACAATTTGAAACCCGCCAGTTCGTCCGCTGTAAGGGTGTACTTGCCAGCCAGAAAGGCGTCGAATTTCGACGAGAAGGCGCTGACTTGCACGGACTGCTCGTAGGCGTCAATGGACTGCGCCCAACGGTCATAGACGATGTTTGCGCGGGTTCGGTCGGCCGCACTTAGAGGAACCGGCGTGGTGCTCCCGTGAAACACCGCAGCTTGTCCGGGAGTCGCGCAGATCTCTGTAGCGTCCCGGGGAAAGCTGATAGCGAATGAGCCTGCGCCCCATACCTCTTCGAAGAGAGGCTTGTAGACAGCCTGCGAGAGCCGGAAGGCGACGCAGGCAGTATCGGGGAAGCCCATTTCCAGCGGATCGACGGGAGGCCCCTGTGCTTGTTCGGCATCGGGAACCCTTAGCTTATATCCGGTCGCTCGCGAATCAAAGAAGTTTCCGCCAAAGAACAGACCCTGTACCTGGTTGTATTGCAGCACTGGGAAGAATGGTGAATACGGGTGTCGCTGCGCTGTCCGCTTGCCCGCCCGAAAGTGAGCTGTTCCCGGAAACCCTATCATTGTCAGGTTGACCGAGGGAATCGGCCCACTGAAGCCCGCGTACGGCATGTGGCAGGACGCGCACGCCTGATTCCTATTGGGCGAGATATTCTTGTCGAAGAGCATCAACTCGCCGAGCGTTTCTATGAACTCGGTTCCGGTATTCTCGAGGATCGGCGGTTGACCAGTCAGAATCGGGGGCTTCAGACCGTGCCACCGCGCGAGCGCACGACCTTCGATGACGTCGACCTCGCGTATCACCCGAGATATTTCGGCACTCAAATCGGAAGGGAGGATGCCGGGCGGGTACGGGTTGTAATCCGGCACGGACCGAGCGCCTGCTTTGGCCGGCGCCAAAACGCCCATCCGGTGCAGTGACATCCACAATGCCAATGCACACACCCCGGCAATCGAAAGTACTATCCACGTTCCCCGGTTCATGAGCGGACTCCCTCCCCGAGTGTTCGCACGGAAACACCGAACCGGGGTATTATACCTCGGACATCCGCCATATGTTCCAGTTCCTTAATACGCGCATCCGCCGGGTTTGATGCGTTGTTTGGGTCGGGCCTTCCCAACTTATTGCCGGCCGCCGCGATCGACTGCTTCTCGATCTGCTGGTCACGTCCGGGCCGGGCGTAGATAGCGGCGTTGAAGCGGGCGATCATGAGGTTGCCGACCGTCAGGCCGCCTTCCCCGAGCGGGTCTGTCTCGCATCGATTCGCTCATCGATCTCGTTCGACTCGGCTTGCAAATCGCGCGACCTTAGACTACGGCCTGCGTGCCGGGAGAGCAGCGGAATCGAGACTGCCGGATCACTTTGGATAGAGACGTTTGAAGAAAGCCGCCGACCCGGGATTTGACAGGGCAATTGCTTATTGGGTATTCAATCCAATTCGTGCCACGCGATATGGAATCCGTGCTACGCGAAGGTAATTCGTCCACCTTGCTGATACGGTGTTGTTGCGCGACATCGGCAGTTGCTCTGCCAAGTAATATACTCGCCTGGCAATTCACGCGTAAGCGTCCGCCGAAAAGCGGCTTCGTTCAAACGGGGCTACAGCAAAGTGGCTCTTAAACTCGTCACCCCACCAGTAACGGGGAAGTAGCGATCTGGAAATGGTTGGTGGCTAAACTCACCAACTCCCGACTACACAGGATCGTGCTGCCGCGGGCGCGGACCTGACTGTCAGCTTCCGACAACTGAACTTCGCAGACACCAATGGCAGCACAGCGGCAGATGTCAGGAATGGGTGTGTTAACGCCCTTCGCGACTTCAGCGCACAGCCGACTTCTCGCTCACACGGATTACTACTGACATCTGGCATCGTGAACCGCAATGTGAGCGATATTTTGAAAGTTGCATTTCACAAAACGACGATACACTTGATTCGATGTTCAAGTTCAGAGTGGTCATCCTGATCTGCTTTTCACACCTGTGTTGGGGGCAGGCCATTCCGCAAAGACTCGCAGCCCGCGCAATGGGCGAAACACCTTTAATTTCGGATTTACGCGAATTGTGCGACGGCATTGGCGGGCGTCCAACCGGCTCGCCAGCATCGCAGCGCGCCATCGAGTGGGCTGCCGGGAAGTTCCGTGAAGCCGGTG
>JAUZEU010000320.1 GCA_030838885.1 Bryobacterales bacterium
CCCCAGCCTCAATCCCCACCGCATTACCAGCCTGTCACTCAGCACGCCGCCAGTCAGATTGCCCAGCGTACCCATCAGGAAAGGAAGGGCCGCAACAATGCCCATCTGCTTCTCCGTAAATCCCGCCGACTTCACCAGGTAAGTAGGAAACCACGCGAAGTAAAACCAGGAGCCCCATGCATAGCACCAGTACATCGCGATGATAATCCACATCTGCCGGCTGGCCAGGAGTTGCTTCCAGGGAAGCGCGCGATGCGGCTTCGCATTGCGCGCGGCGGGGGCTTCGGCCAGTTCTGCCTCCGTAATGCCGGGCTGATCCTCCGGCCGGTCGTGATACCAAAAGCTCCACACCGCCGCCCAAACCACGCCGACGCCGCCCAATATAAAAAACGCGGCCCGCCATCCCAAAGCGACTTGCAAAGGCACCACCAGCAGCGGCGACAAAGCTCCCCCGAACCGGCTCGCAGCCCAGATGAAACCCTGGCTGCGCGCGTGCTCTTTTACCGGAAACCAGCGCGCGATCACGCCCGAAGCATTCGGGTAAGCTCCGGCCTCTCCGGCCCCAAACAGGAACCGGATGCCCAGCAGCCCCCAAAATCCCGTGGCCGCACCCGTGAGCGCCGTAAACGCCGACCACCACAGCACAATACGGGTAATCACTTTCCCCTGCCCGGCCCTGTCGCCCAACGCGCCTGTCGGAATCTCGAACACGGCATAAGCGAGCACAAACGCTCCCAGGATCCAGCCCCACCGCTCCGGCGTGATGTGCAGCTCTTCCTGAATGCGGGGCCCGGCCACCGCAATGCTAATGCGATCCAGAAACGTGATGACAGCCAGCGTGACCAGCAGCAGCAGCGTAGTTTGGCGTTTTTTCATGAACGTGCTACTGGCCTGCCGCGACTCTTGCCACGATCTTCTTCAGCAACTCCGTTCCGCTCCGCAGGTTCTCCACCGCCATCCGCTCGTCATTACCATGCATCCGGATCTCGCCATCTTTGCGAAAGATCGGCACGCCATAAACCGCCATGCCTTTGGCGCGCAGATAAGCTCCATCCGTAGTGGCTCGCATCAGAAAAGGAACCACCACCGCATTCGGGGCAGCCTCTTTAAACACGTTCTGCATGGCCACATACAGCGGCGAAGTAAGCGAACTCGGCTCCGTCGGCGGCTGCTTTCCGGCCTCGGCCGGCTCCACTGAAACGGCCGGATCATCCACGATCTGCCGGAGCCTCGCAAACACCTCTTCCGCCGTTTCACCCGGCAACCGCCGGCCGTCCATTTGCGCCTCAGCCACGTTCGGAATCACATTGATCTTCACGCCTGCATTCAGCATGGTGGGCGAAAGGCTGAAATGCAGCATCGCGCCGAAATCCGGATCGCGTTTCCCGATCTCAGTCGCAGTCTTTGCGGATGTACCCGGGTCTTCCAGCCGCGGCAACAGCGGAGCAAGCCAGGCATAATCCGGTAGTTTCGAAATCTCACTGAAATACGCCCTCGTAGTTGCGTTCAGCTTTACCGGCTGTTCCGCTTCCGTCAACCGCACAATAGCCCGCGACAGGTGGTAAACAGGATTATCCTCGCGCGGCAGCGACCCGTGCCCAGCAGTCCCGTGTGCAGTGAGCTTGATGCGCGTAGGGATCTTCTCCGCCGTCTGAATCTGAAAGACCGGCACCCCTGACGAGGCAGTCAGAATGTAGCTGAACTCATTCAGCGCAAACTCGGCCTCGATCTTCGGCCACGCATGCCCGATCACCCACTTCGCCCCGGCCGACCCCGCCTCTTCATCGGCCTCCGAAAGCAGGATCAAATCGCGGTCGAACTTAGCCCCGCCAGCGCGCTGGCGCCGCGCCTGATCCACCAGAACCGCAAGCTCGGCCGCCAGCAGATCCTTATCGTCTTCCGCCCCGCGCCCATAAATGTAGCCGCCCTTCTCCACCGCCGCAAACGGGTCAACCGTCCATTGCGCCCGATCCGCCGGAACCACATCGCTGTGCGCCATCAGCAGCAGCGGCCGTCGCTTGCCGGACCCCTGCACTCGCGCAATGAAATTCAGCCGCTGCGGATTGTCGCCCACCAGGTCCGCCGGAATCCCCTCCCGGTCCGCAACCTGCTTCAGATACTGCGCCACCCGGCTCTCATTCCCCGGCGGATTGGAACTGTCCAGCCGGATCAGATCCCGCAGATATCCAGCCGCCAGTTCCCCCGCCGTTTGCGCATAAGCGGCAGGCACCGCCAACAGGAGTAACAACGTGAATTTGCTCATCGGATCTCATACGATATCTCAACTCGGGCCGTACACCCGTGATTCTTCGGCGGCCATCTGTTACCTTGATCCTGATGTCTCAGGAAACCCCGTTGCAGGATCCTCTCCGCTTCCACCGCAAAGCGCCGCCGTGCGCTGTTGTCATTTATGGTGCTAATGGTGATCTGACGAAACGAAAGCTCATGCCGGCTCTGTACCGCCTTGCTTACGAAGGCAGGCTGGCTCCGGGTTTCGCGGTAGTTGGCGTGTCCCGCACCGCCATGACAAACGACGAGTTTCGCGACCGTATGAAAGAGTCGGTCAAGAAGTTTCTGGAAGACTCCCCTTTCGACGAAGACCTCTGGCACTCATTCGCGCAGGGGCTCTCCTACGTAGCCGGCGATGTGGGGGACCCCGCCTCGTTCGGGGAAGTGGCCAAACATCTGGCCGTCGTGGAGCAGGCCCACAAAACGGAAGATAACGTTCTCTTCTATCTCTCCACGCAGCCCAGCCAATATGCGGAGATCGCCGAAGGCCTTGCCGCCGCCGGTCTGAACAAGGGCAAAGGCTGGCGTCGCATCGTAATTGAAAAGCCGTTCGGGCACGATCTGGAAAGCGCGCGCGCTCTTCAGGCCCGCCTGCAGAAGTGCTTCAACGAAAACGAGATCTACCGCATCGACCATTACCTGGGCAAAGAGACCGTCCAGAACATCATGGCCTTCCGGTTCGGCAACGGCATCTTCGAGCCCCTCTGGAACCGCACTTACATCGATCACGTGCAGATTACCGCGGCCGAATCGATCGGCGTGGAAGGCCGCGGCGCCTACTACCAGGAGGCCGGCGCGCTTCGCGATATGATTCAGAACCATCTGTTGCAGGTAATGGCGACCGTCGCGATGGAACCCGCGTCTTCATTCACTTCCGATGCCGTGCGCGACGAACGCGCCAAACTGCTGCGTGCCATCCGCATCATGCGGCCCGATCAGGTTGCAGATAATGCTGTTGCCGGGCAGTATGGCCCCGGCCGTTCCGGCAGCGAACGCGTGGTAGGTTTCCGGCAGGAAAAGGGCGTCAGCCCCGATTCACAAACCGACACCTACGCGGCCGTGACATTCCTTGTCGACAACTGGCGCTGGGCGGGCGTGCCGTTCTACATCCGCACCGGCAAGGCGCTTCCCAAACGTGTAAGCGAAATTGCGATTCAGTTCCGCGTGGCACCCCTGGCCATGTTCCGTAAAGCGACCGCAGGCGCTGAAACCGTGCCCAACATGCTGATCCTGCGCATCCAGCCGGAAGAAGGCATCTCTTTGAAATTCGTTTCGAAGCGCCCCGGTTCAGGCATGCAGCTTCGCCCTGTTTCGATGGATTTCAATTACGGCTCCAGCTTCGGAGAACGCTCCCCCTCGGCATATGAAACTCTGTTGCTGGATGCCATCTCAGGCGACGCCACGCTGTACACCCGCCAGGATATGGTAGAGGCAAGCTGGACTGCGGTACAGCCCATCATGGATTACTGGACCACGCAGAAGTTCAATTTCCCGAACTATGAAGCGGGAACGTGGGGCCCGAAGGAAGCCGACGAGATGCTGGCCCGTTGGGGCCATACCTGGAGAAAGCCATAATGCCTGCCGTTGAGGCGATTAAGCCAGACAAAATTCTCAAAGAATTAGGCGAGCTCTGGACCAATATAGGCAAACCGGAGTCGTCTGACGAGGAGTCCCAGGACGGCGGGGTTCTGCGCGCCTGCGCCATGACTCTGATCAGCTTTGTGGACGATGAAGAGGACGCAGCTGCCCTGAGCGAAACTCTGGCCGTGCTGATGAAGGAGCACCCCAGCCGTGCCGTGGTGGTGCGCGTGAAAGAAGGGGAAGACGCACTTTCCGCCCGCGTTTTCGCGCAGTGCTGGATGCCCTTCGGGCACCGCCGCCAGATCTGCTGCGAGCAGGTGGAAATAACAGCTTCCATGGACCGCCTGGCGGATGTCGCCGCCATCGTGGCGCCCCTTGCCGTTCCCGATTTGCCCCGCGTGATTCTGCTTCGCTCGGCACGCGTTGTTCGCGCCGGCGCCATCCGAAAGATTCTTCCGCTGGGCGACAAGATCGTGGTCGATTCAGCGCGTCCCGGTGCTCCCGGCTTTGGTGAACTCGGCGGCCTTCTGGATGCCGGCCACATAGCAGGCGATCTCGCCTGGACCCGCATCACCGAAACGCGCTCCCTGCTGGCGCAGATTCTGGAGGGCCGCAAAGCTGCGAACATTACCGTGGAATACGACGGCAAGGAAGCCGGACCGGAGACCCGCTACCTGCACGCCTGGCTTGAATCCTGCCTGCCGGATACGCGCGTCGCACTCAAAGGGAGCGGCACGGCCGCTTGCGGTAAGCCCCGTACCATTCGCGTGGACAGCGATCTCACCATTCAGCTAACCAGGGGGTGCGCGGAAATCGAGCGTGGCGATGTGCATCAATGGGCGAATCTGCCGGTCGGGACGGATGAGGAATTGCTCAACGCGGAGCTGAATATCGTGGTGCACGATCACATCTTCGAGCGTGTACTGAACCAGATCACCGCATGAGCTCTGAGCTTTTTGTTTTCGACAGCGCGCAGGTAGCAGCGGAAGCCTGCGGTGCCACCATTTTCGTGTTGCTGGACCAGGCCCGCAGCGAGCGCGGAGTGGCGCGTCTGGCGGTCTCAGGCGGCAGCACTCCCAAAATCATGTTTGAGTGGATGGCCCGGCAGACGTTCGACTGGCACGGCATCGATCTCTTCTGGGTGGATGAGCGGTGCGTACCAATCTACGACTCGCAAAGCAATTACCGGATGACGCGGGAGTCACTGCTGGACAAGATTCGGCTTGCCCCGCAGCAGGTGCATCGCGTGGAAACGGAGTTCCCTCCCGAAGAGGCTGCCGCACGCTATGTGGCCGATCTCACGCGCACGTTCGTGTTAAAGCCAGGAGAATGGCCCGTCTTCGACGTGCTGCAGCGCGGCATGGGCCCCGATGCGCATACCGCGAGTCTGTTCCCCGGCGAACCGCTGATCAACGACCGGTCGCACATCGCCGGGCTGGTTTGGGTGGAGAAGTTCAGGCAGCACCGCGTGACGCTGCTGCCTGGCACACTGGAGCACGCTCGCAGTACGCTGTGCTTAGTCACGGGCGCGGATAAAGCGGATGCTCTCGAGAAGGTGTTGCGAGGCCCGCACGATCCGCTGAATGTGCCGTCGCAGATTTCGTCCCCGCAGATGACCTGGTATTTAGACCAAAAGGCCGCGACCAAAGTTACCCTGGGAGCTGCTTAGTCACCCGCTGCCCCGAAGCTGTAAAACATTCGGGTCGTAAGCGGCCCTGGGACACGCGGACCCCGGCCGCGTCTTCCCGGTGACGAATCGCTTCTGACGCGCACAACTGCACCGGTGTTTCAACAGACTACTGCAGGATGCGCGATCACTCTCCGTACCCTGAGTTCGTCTGCCACTCTCTGAAATTTACGGCGGCGATTTCTTTACAACTTCGTACCCGGCTGCGCCTCGTCGGCGATTAGTCGATCCGCCGCGTCAACGTAGCGGTCCCGGTAATCAAACCCTGCATACTACCCAGATCTGTCGCCGTCCAATCCACCTTTAGCCCATTCTCGCCCGCCATTTTCAGAGTGAGCTCCCCTCGCGCCCCCCCCGGCCCGGTCCACGGGCACACCGCTGTAGACCCGGTTGCCGGACCCGTAAACTCAAAGGTTACGTCCGGCGAAATCGCGCGATCGGCCACCCTGTAACGCGATCTGTACTTCCCTCTCACTATGCCGTTTTGCTAAGTAATAGTGGTCTCGATAAACTCCGGGGGATACAGGGCAGACATCCTGTCGCGCTGTGACCCGATCTCCTTCGTATAAAACCAAAATCCTGCAAACGGCCGCAGCTCTGTCCTCGAAACAGCCTGCGACGAAACCCGGCTGGAATGTGAAATCACAGCCGGGGATGCAGCGGGCACGGGTGATGGCGCTTCCAGCGCCGGGGCCGCCACGGGCAGTGCCGCAGCCTGCACTGGTTCAGCCGGAACATAGGTGCTCTGGGGCTTCGGCACTGGCGTTTGCAGCCGGGTCAACTCCCGCACAGCCAAATCCCTTTCCATTTCGACCATCCGCAGTTCGGACCGCAACCGCGCCACTTCCTGCCCGGAATCGCTGGCCGCAGGCGCAACCGCAACGGAGCCCTTTCTCGGCGCACGTTCGGAAACCTGCGGCGGGCTGACCGTGGGTCCAGCAGTTGGATTGTCCCAGGCCAGCCAGACCAGCGCACCCACAACCACGCCCAAAGCCGCCATCCACGCTACCCGCTCCCCGAGGTGTCCCGCGTTCACAGGGGACTTCGGACTCAGGATCACCGCGCGGCCGATCTGCTGCATTTCGAGCGACTCCTGATACCGCCGCCGTTTTTCCGGATCGGACAGCACCCCATAAATACGGTTCAGTTTCCGCATCTGCCGCTCCGCAATATCTTTCAGCTGTGGGTCAGTCTGGTGATCGGGATGGAGAATGCGTACCAGAGCGCGAAACGCATCGCGAACCTCCTCGGATGAAGCGTTGGGCGCCACGCCGAGTTCGTCGTAAAAAGTGATTTCGGCTGGCCGCTGCAAAACTCGGTTCGGAAACTCCGTCTTTTTTAACGGTAGCGAAACGCTGCGGCTGGTGCAACTACGAGGTATAGTAATGGCAATTTGTTCATCCCGCCGAGGCCGAACCCTCGCGCGATGAGATGCCCAACCGCGGGCACCGAAGAAAGTTGTCGGACGCCCCTGTATCATCTACGCTGAAAGAGAGGTATGCATGACCATCGATATTACTCCGGGGGCCGAACGCGTGGTCCGCGAAGAACTTCGCAATGGCCACTTTCAGTCCTTCAATGACCTGATCATGTCCAGTGTTCAGGCATGGCGGGAACGTAACATGCAGCCAGAACGGCCGTTAGAAGGAGCCGGACCTGTCACCAACAGGAAGCGAAGGGCACGCGAATTCGTGGAATGGGCAAACAGCCATCCCGATACGCCGCCCCCCTCCGATGAGGCTATCAGCCGGGCCAGCCTGAATCCAGATCGTTGATAGATGCCCATTCGGAAAAACCTTTGTGCTCACAAATCGAGTTAGCGGAGCTCAGGTCCATGACGCGCGGCTGGCCGCGATGATGAAGACCAACGGCATCAGAAAGATTGTGACCTTCAACGTGCAGGACTTCACCCGCTTCACCGATATAGAACCGACCCGGCCCGACCAGATTCTTTCCCGTTCGGCCGCGCACTGAAACAGTAACCAGTGCGGACCCAAGCCGCAACAAGATGCGACTCATTGAGCCAGCCGGATACGCCATACTTCAAACCAGATGCCCGGCGCCCCTGAATTCGACACCGACTTTCACGAAAGCTTCCGGAATCTCCTGATCTGGCGCCGCGACGTCCGCCGCTTCCAAACGCATCCCCTCCCACCAAACCTCCTCCAGGAACTAATTCAACTAGCGTGCCTCGCCCCGTCCGTCGGCCTTAGTGAACCATGGCGCTTCGTCGAGGTCTCCTCCGTGTCCCGCCGCCAACAAATCCGGCAGGAGTTCGAACGCGCCAACACCGAAGCGTTAGCCGGATATTCCGGCGAACAAGCTGCCCTCTACTCCCGCCTTAAACTCTCAGGCCTCGACGACGCCCCCGTCCACCTCGCCGTCTTCTCCGACCCCACCACGGCGCAGGGCGCCGGCCTTGGCCGCCAGACCATGCCGGAAACCCTCGAATACTCCGTCGTCGGAGCTATTTCCACCCTCTGGCTCGCCGCCCGCGCGCATGGACTCGGCGCGGGCTGGATCTCCATCTGCTCCCCGGAACGCGTCCACCAAATCCTCTCCGTGCCGCCCGAATGGCGCCTCATTGCGTACCTCTGCATCGGCTATCCCGACGCGGACCACGACACTCCCGAACTGCAGCGCGCCGGCTGGGAACGCCGCGCCAATTCAGCAGCTCCCCTGCTGGAACGTTAGCTTCCGGATGACCGTAGCAAAGCCTGCGCCCAGGAAAGATTCGCGGCGTATTTTGCTCCGCATGCCGCAAGATCGGCACATATGCGGGGATAACCCTGCGGAGGCTGTCCGTAATCTCTGGCATTGGGAGTCACGAATACGGCAGTTTGGTCGAATCCCTGACTGCGCAGTGTGGACACCAACTCAAGAAATTCTTCGAAGATTTCGCAATCCTTAAACTCCTGTTTGGCCCTGCTTGCGGGAGGATGCGCGCTCCAAAGACGATCCCGCGCTTTCCCCACGCATCTCTCCGTTCCCCGGAAAAGGACCAACGAATCGGCCAGTCTGTCCATAACACCTTCGAGGCGCTCTTCAAGCTTCGGCTTCGGCCATTCGAATGAGCCGACAGGATGTTCCGGAAAATCTGGAAACAGAATTTTCGCCAGACCGGAAATGCGC
>JAUZEU010000339.1 GCA_030838885.1 Bryobacterales bacterium
GGGTCGGAAGAAGCTTTGGGACACGCGGACCCCCGGCCGCGTCTCCCCGGTGACGAATCGCTTCTGACGCGCGCAGCTGCATTCGTGTTTTCAACAGACGACTGCGTGCTCCCTTTGCCAAGGATCATTCCCGTTGCCGTGAGTCCCTCTGCAATCCTTATCAAATACACGCCATCGCGATTTCCTTACACCTTCACCCAGCTGCGTCTGGTCTGTGACGAACTCGTGCTGACTTCAACGGATTGCTTCAGGATGCGCGATCACTCTCCGTGCCCTGAGTTCGTCTTTTACAGCTTTCCCCGGCCGGTCTGCCCGGGTGCAGGCAAAACTTACGTACCAATCGCAGATACCGCCTCCTTTCCCGGTTGAATCGTGGCATGCTGAATGCGGAGACCCGTTTCAAAAATACAGTTCTCTGCCATCGAAAGGGATCGTCACGATGGATATTATCGAAGCAATTGCTTTGGCATTGCAGGGCGATTTTTGGCTGGCATGCGAGACCATTCCCCAGCCAGGTCAGACTTTATGGCTCGACGGTCCTTTGCACCCCGGCTCCGCGGAGGAGGATTGGATTCGTGCTGAATTCGAACTCCATAATTTCAGTGAAGGGAACGGGCGAACACCGACGTCGCAGTTCATCGCCTGGTGCTGAGACACTGTCGTTAAGACACTGTCGTTGAAACAGGTCGGCACCCAGGTAAGGCCACGGGAAACGTATACGAATTCCTCGTTTGTCAGTCGCACAAGGGGGCCGAACCGGCGCGCCCGGACAGGAGGAGCAGAGATTCCGGAGATCTTAACTCTTTGTGAACCCGAACCTGTACTCTGGCGCCATCGTGCCCTCGGAAACCAGCGACTCATAAACTTTCAGGTAATCGTTGGCCATCCGTTGCGCACTGAAGCGCTCCAGAAAAGCCTGGCGGCATTCCCACCGGCTGACCATCTCGATCGTTTCCACGGCACGAACAGCTTCGTCTATGCTGTGAACCAGAATCCCGCTCACTCCATCCTCCACAACCTCCGGTACTGAACCCTGGGAGTAGGCGATCACGGGCGTCCCGCATGCCATGGCTTCGATCAGCACCAGACCGAATGGTTCCGGCCAGTCGATCGGAAATAAGAGCGCCGAGGCATTGCCCAGGAAGTCGTCTTTTTCATCATCCCCGATTTCGCCCAGGTATTCGCACAGAGGGTCGGTCAGCAGAGGTTTAATCACCTGATGGAAATAAGCTTCGTCGGCTTTGTCCACTTTGGCCGCTATCCTGATCCTCCGGCAGGAGCGCCTGGCTATTTCGATCGCGCGGTCGGCGCGCTTCTCCGGCGACATGCGTCCCAAAAACGCCAGATAGCCCTCGGGTTTCGCATGGTAGCTATACAGGTCTTCAGGAAGACCATGATGAACGTTCGCCTGCCAGTTGGCCCAGTGAAGGGGGGCGCGCTGCGCATAAGAGATCGAAACCAGCGGCGATTCGCAAAAACGTTGATAGAGCGGGACCAGATCCGGCAGATCCAGTCGGCCATGCAGTGTAGTTACATACGGAATATTCTGCCGCGCCATCAGTGGTAAATGCAGATAGTCGATATGAAAGTGGAGGACATCGAACTCGTTGGCATGCTCGAACACGATATCCACCAGTCGAACGTGATGTGCGATCGCATCCGAGCATGCCCGGTTCAGCCGCAAGGCGCTCGCGCACCCGGGAATGAGTCTTGCGGAGGTAACAGAGTCACCACTTGCGAACAGCGTAACTTCATGACCCTGCCCGACGAGTTCCTCAGTCAGATACGAAACAATTCGTTCCGTTCCACCGTAGGATTTCGGGGGCACACTCTCATACAGCGGTGCGATCTGTGCAACCCTCATTAAAGTGCGGATGCACGGGAGTGGCCAGCGTTTCAGTAGGGTCAGTGCGCTGGTCACGAGTATTCAGGATAAATTTTTTCAGACTTAAATGGCGTGATTGGAAGTGTTTAAGATGCATTCCGTCTCGCTGAAAACCTCATTTTGTTTGGTCTCCATGCTCCACTCTAGACGTAGGGAGCATAACCATGTCATCAGCCGCGCACATCTCTGAAGCACAACTGAACGCCAACCGGCAGAACGCTGGTCTCTCAACCGGACCCCGCACGGAAGAGGCAAAAAAGCGCACCCGCCTGAATGGCCTTCGTCACGGCCTGACTGGTCAAACGGTCGTGATGCCCCATGAAGATCTGGACGCCTACGAACAGTTCTGCAGCCTCACCATCGCCGGCCTGCAGCCCGCGAACGAAGCTGAGCGCGCCCTTGCGGAAGTTATTACTGACGACAAATGGCGCCTGAACCGCGCCCGCGCCATTGAAGAAAACATATTTTCCCTCCAACTCTCAGCCACGTCCTTCTCCGGCAACGTAGATGACGAAGTGGATCAGGCGCTGAATCAGGCTCAGACCTTTCTCGATCACGCCCGCGAGATCCAGCTCCTCACCCTCTACGCAGGCCGGATCGCCCGCGCTATTGACAAAAACAAAGCCGAGCTGAAGGTTCTCCAGACAGCCCGCATACAAGCCCGCCAGGCCGCTCTCGAAGAAGCGCTTCTTCTCGCGGAACTGGCTCAGTCCAAAGGTGAGACGTGTGTCTCCGCTGATCCCGATCCCGAAAATGGCTTCGGATTTTCAACGTCCGAACTTCATCTCCTGATCGACCGTCGAAAGCGTCTCGCCGAAGCCCGCGCGCTCTTCGCAACTCACAAAGATCCGAAAACATCCTCCCGGAAGGCCGCCTGACTCACCTCAAAACGGCCCTTTTTCAAATCGTGACCAGCCCCTTCCACAGGAACAAGCTCCACGTGTGCCGGTATCAGTCCCAAAGCCGCCCGCATCTCTTCAATCGACCCGAACTCATCCTTGGTGCCATGGATAAACACGGCCGGGGTCCGCAGAGCAGGGAAGTGCCCGGTCCGCAATTTCTCCGGCTGTCCCGGCGGATGCAGCGGATACGAGAGCAGCAGCAGCGCCTCCACCAGTCCCGGCTCTTCCGCCGCCAGCATCGTCGCCTGTCGTCCGCCATAAGAATGGCCGCCCAGGAAGACTCGCCCCTTCACAACCGCGCGCATTTCCATGACGGCATGGCGCAAGCCGGCCCGATCTCCTGCTGCCCCCGCCGGCGAAGGCGGACCGAACGACCGCTTCTGCCGGAATGGCAAGTCGTATCTGCGCACCAGCACGCCGGCCGCGCAAAACGCCTCCGCCACCGCCACCAGCAGCGGCGCCTTCGCATTCCCGCCCGCTCCGTGCGTCAACACCAGGCCGCAACCATTCGGATTTTCCGCCTCATGCATGAATTCCATGTTGTGACGAATAGCATAATGGTTTCTGGTAAAAATATGTGCCGCAGCATTAAAGTCCTCCGCCGGCCTGAAGCGCCCCCTACCCCGGACGAGGTGGCCGCAGCCTCACTCCAGTTCGTACGAAAGGTGAGCGGTTTTCGCGCGCCTTCGAAAACGAATCAGGCTGCATTTGATGCCGCGGTCGCCGATATCGCTCAAATTACCGCAAATCTCCTCCAGCACCTGCAAAAGGGAAAAACAGCATGACGGTCCTCGACGAAATTATTCAGGTTTCCACACCCACCGGGCCCATGCGCTGCCTCCTGAGCCGCCCGTCCGCCGGCGGCCAGTACCCGGGTCTGCTGCTCTTCTCCGAAATCTTCCAGATCACCAGCCCCATCCGCCGCACCGCAGCCACACTCGCCGGCAACGGTCACGTCGTCATCACACCGGAGATCTATCACGAACTCGAACCGCCCGGCACCGTGCTCGCCTACGACCAGGCCGGCGCCGATACCGGCAATGCCCACAAAACCGCCAAGACCGTCTCCGCCTACGATTCCGACGCCCGCGCCGCTCTCGACTACCTGAAGTCCCGCCCCGAATGCACCGGCGGCCTCGGCGTAGTGGGCATCTGCATCGGTGGCCATCTCGCCTTCCGCGCCGCCATGAATCCGGACGTGCTCGCTACCACCTGTTTCTACGCCACGGACATTCACAAAGGCACCCTGGGCAAGGGTATGAAAGATGATTCGCTGGAGCGTGCCGGCGAGATTCGCGGCGAACTTCTGCACGTTTGGGGCAGGCAGGACCCACACGTTCCCCTCGAAGGCCGGGTCAAAATCCACGCTCGCCTCGAAGAAGCGGGCGTGAACTTCCAGTGGCTCGAAGTCAACGCCCAGCACGCCTTTCTGCGCGACGAGGGGCCCCGCTACGATCCGGTGCTCGCCCGCCTCTGCATGAATTTCACGCTTGAACTGTTCCACCGGCGTCTCCACGGCGGCGATCTCACCGTCGGCGGCTCCGCCAATATCGGAAATCACTAATCACTGAATATGCCCGAAGACGACAACACGAAATGGTTCGCGCTCTCCGTCATCCCCCGCAAGGAAAAGGTGACGTCCCAGACCCTCCGAGCCAAAGGTTACGAGGAATTTCTCCCTCTCTACACCGAGAAGCGCCCCTGGTCCGATCGCATGAAAGCCGTCCAACTGCCCCTCTTCCCGGGCTATGTGTTCTGCCGCCTCGACCCCCAGTTCCGTTTGCCGATCCTGAAGATTCCATCCATCAACCAAATCATCGGCTTCGGTAAAATTCCCCACCCAATCGAGGATGGCGAAATAGCCAATCTGCAGACTGTCTGCAAAGCCGGCATCCACGCCGTGCCCTGTCCCTACCTCACGGCCGGAGCGAAGGTGAACATCCTCGAAGGTCCACTGAAAGGCGTCGAAGGAATCCTGGTACAAGACGCCGTACAGACCAGCGAGCCCCGCCTGGTGGTCTCGGTTACTCTTCTGCAGCGCTCCATCTCGGTTGAAATAGACCGCAGCTGGATCTCCCCGCTGCGCATCTACACCGAGTTCGCTCAAAATTAACCGATGTGGGAGAGACGCCGCTGATCAAACCGTCTTCGTCAGCCCGCCATCCGCATCGATCAGGGACCCGTGCAGCAGCCGCCCGTGCGGCGACAGGATAAACGCTGCCAGGGCCGCAATATCCTCCGGCTCGCCCACCTTCGAGATCTTCTCCTCCCCGATGAAAATCTCCAGCGCCGCGGCCAAGTCCACTCCATGCTCCGCCGCTGTTTGCGCCAGCCGCTTATCGAATCGCGCCGTCTTCACCGGACCCGGATTGATGCAGTTTACCTGCACCCCGTCCCGCAGCCCCAAATCGGCCAGCGCCTTCGTAAACGAAAGCAGAGCCGCGTTCACCGAACCGCCAATCGTGAATTGCGCCCCCGGCGTCCGCCCGCCTGACCCGGCGATATTGACCACCGACCCGCCTCGCTCCCGAAGGTGCGGCCACGCCGCCCGCGTCAGCCGGACGGTGCCGAACAGCTTCAGCGCATACCCGTCGATCCAGTCTTCGTCAGTAAGCGCCTCGAAGTCCCCGCGCTTCGTCGCACCCGCGTTGTTGACCACCACGTCGAGTGCCCCGTAGGCCTCGAGCGCCGCATCCACCACCCGTTGCCCCGCCTCCGGCAACCGCAGATCGATCGGTACCACGCAAGCCCCTCCGATCGCCGCGGCCGTCTCTTCGAGCAGCGCCTCGTCTCGCGCGCACAGGACGAGCTTCGCCCCGTCCGCCGCCAGCCGAACCGCGATAGCCCGCCCGATCCCCCGATTCGCGCCCGTCACCACCGCGATCATTTCAGTGCCTGCCGCAGAGCCACCCGGTCCGCATCCGAAACCCCCGCATGCTTCGCAATTTCGGCCCTCGTTTTCAGCAGCCGCCGGTACCGCGCGAAGTACTCCACCAGATCTCCGCCATACCGGAAGTTGTACATGATGTCTGCGAACCCCGCCGTGTGCGGCAAGCCCAGCGCGTGCCCGCTCTCATGCAGACACGTCAGATAAACGATGGTGTCCCGCAACAAGGGATCGCCACCCGGCCTCCCGGTCTCGGGCAGCACGTAGATCATTGCCCCGCGCTTCCCGTCCACCGTGATCGGCTGTGTCTCGCCATACAGGCTGCCCTGTCCATTCGCCCAACGCAGCCGGATCCGGGCATGCGCCTCGGTCTCACTCTTCCGGAACGTCAGCGCCCCGCCCGACTCCCGCGCCCATGCCTCGAGCGCCCACTTCCCCAGTTCCGGGTCACCCGCCTCACAGCGCGTAGCCGTGGCCGCAGCCGCCGTGCACGGGTCGATCCAGTAGGTATATTCTTCAGCCACTCCCAGCGCGACCGTGACCAAACTGAGGCAAAGCAATCGGCGAACTATCACTGGGGATATTCTACGAAAGGATATTCAACAAGTGTTCCGCAAGATCCTTATAGCCAATCGCGGCGAGATCGCCCTCCGCGTCACCCGGACCCTGCGGGAAATGGGCATCCGCTCCGTCGCCGTCTACACCGACGTGGACCGCGCCGCCCTCCACGTTCGCAAGGCCGACGAGGCCGCGCGCATCGAGAGCTACCTGAGCATCGACGCCATTCTGGAAGCCGCCCGCCACCATAACGCGGACGCCATCCACCCCGGCTACGGCTTCCTCAGCGAGAACCCCCGCTTCGCCAAAGCCTGCGAGGATGCCGGGATCACCTTCATCGGACCATCCTCGCGTTCAATCGCCCTGATGGGCTCCAAGACGGAAGCCCGGCGCGTCGCGCACGAAGGCGGAGCGCCCATCGTCCCAAGCGGCGAAGCCGCCGGTTTCCCGGTCATGCTGAAAGCGGTAGCGGGCGGCGGTGGCAAAGGCATGCGGCGCGTGGACCGCGAAGAAGACCTCGCCGCCGCGTACGAAAGTGCCTCCAGTGAGGCCCTTCGCGCCTTCGGCGACGGCCGCGTCTACGCCGAGAAGCTGATTGAAAACGCCCGCCACATTGAGATCCAGATCTTCGGCGACAAGCACGGCAACCTCGTCCACCTGGGCGAGCGGGAGTGCTCCGTCCAGCGCCGCCACCAAAAGGTCATAGAGGAATCGCCCTCTCCGGTGATGGCGCTCCAGCCGGACCTCAGGGAACGCATGGGGCAGGCCGCTATCAAAGCCGCCCGCGCGGCCGGTTACTATAACGCCGGCACGGTTGAATTCCTCGCCGACAACGATGGCAACTTCTACTTCCTTGAGATGAATACCCGTCTCCAGGTCGAACATCCTGTAACCGAACTTGTCACCGGCCTGGACCTTGTCCGCCTGCAGATCGACATCGCCGCCGGCGCGCCTCTCCCGTTCACTCAGGAGCAGGTCGGCCTCCGCGGCGCAGCCATCGAGTGCCGCATCTACGCCGAAGACCCGGCCAACAACTTCTTCCCGTCCCCCGGCCGAATCCATCAGCTCGCCGAGCCCTCCGGTCCCGGCGTCCGCCTCGATTCCGGCATCTATCCCGGCTGGGTCGTCCCAATCGACTACGACCCCATGCTCTCCAAGCTGATCGCCTGGGCCGACACCCGCGAGCACGCCATCGAGCGAATGCTCCGAGCTCTTGGCGAGTACCATGTCGGCGGTATCAAAACCAACATCCCCCTCTTCCAAGCTATCCTCAAGGATCCCGCCTTCCGCCGGGGCGATCTGCACACCGGCTACCTTGATCAGCTTCTTAAAACTGGCATCAACTTCCAAACGGAACCCCCTGCTCCCTACGGCGAGGTCGCCGCGTTCGTGGCCGCGAAAACCGCCAAACCGAAGCCGACGGCCCCCTCAACCCCGCAACTTCCATCCACCTGGCTCACCACCGGCCGCGCGGAGCTGATGCGATGAACCTGATCGAAACCGAACCGGGCCTGTACTCAGTCCTGCTGGACGGCGCATCCTACGAAGTGCGGGTCCTCGGCAACGAGGTTACCGTCAATGGCCACCGCTTCGAGATCGCCATTGAAGACCCGCGCCAGTGGAAACGCCGCAACGGCGCGGCCGGCACGCAGGGCCGTATCTCCATCACCGCGCCCATGCCGGGCAAGGTCGTCCGATTAATGGTCTCAGTCGGCGACGCCATCACAGCCGGGCAATCCGTCGTAGTCGTGGAAGCCATGAAGATGCAAAACGAGCTCAAATCCCCCCGCGACGGCCACGTCACTGAGGTCCGTGTTCAGCAGAACGACAGCGTAAATGCCGGCGCAATCCTGGTTCTGATCGAGTGAACGCGATAATAGAGAAACGCATGTCCACCGCAGTCTGCTCCGAGTGCAACGGCACCGGCTGGAAAATCGTCGAAAAAGAAGAACTCTCCGGCGCTATCCGCTGCGACTGTGTGGCCGCTGAGCGCGCCGAGCGGGTCATGCAGAACGCCGACATCCCGCCGCTCTACAGCAACGCGTCCTTCGACAACTTCCTTCTTCCCCGCGAAAACCCCATCGCCTACCGCGATCTGACGGAGGTTTTCCTCGCCGTCCGCGGCTTCGCCCGCGACTTCCCGAACAACAAAAAGGTCGGCCTGCTGCTGATGGGCGACCCCGGCACCGGTAAGACGCACCTCGCCGTAGCCGCGTTCCGCGCCCTTCTCACCAAGGGCTTCGAAGGCCTCTTCTTCGATTACCAGAACCTGCTCGACCGCATCCGCTCCGGCTACGATGCGAACTCGAACTCCAGCGACAAAGAAGCCTACCGGGTCGCCATGGACAAAGAGATTCTGCTGCTGGACGACCTGGGCGCGCACCGCGTCACGGACTGGGTGGAAGACACGGTCACCTCGATCATCACCTACCGCTGCAACAACCGGAAGCCGCTCATTGCCACCACCAACCTGATCGATGCGGACGCCGGTTACAGCACATATGAAAAGACCGGCTCCGGCAAGGTCGACCACCGAACCACTTTGGCGGAACGCATCGGCGCGCGCGCGCGTTCACGTATCTTTGAGATGTGCCGCGTGATCAAAATGCCCCTGATCGAAGACTTCCGGACACGCAAATCAGGGGCATAGTGATTCGCACCGTCATTCTCCTGCTTGCATTCGCGACGCTCTCGCCCGCCTGGGTCGAGTCGGTCGAGTTTCCCTGGAACTCATTCCCCAAGCACCTCTGGGCAAGGGAACTGGCTTGGCTGAAGAACATCGGCATCCATCACGTCAGCCTTCCCGCCGCCTCCGATCCGGCACAACTGGCCGACCTGATCCGCACGCTCCGCCGTCTCGACATGGAGGCCGATCTGGAAGGCCCCATTCCCGACTCGCTCCAGACCCAAACCAAAGCGCATGGCGGCCCGCTTACGGATCGGCTTCCCCGTACCGCCGCGCGCATTTCTGCTCTTGGTCCGGATGCCCTCACCCACAGCCGCAGGCTTCTCACGTCCGGCGTGCCCGCTCTGATCTGGACCGATGTTGAAGAAACCCTGAACGCCTCCGGACACCACGCGGGGGCCGTGAACTTCGCGGGGGACGAGAGCCCCGCCACGGTGCCACTTCGCCGCAACGCGCAGCTCTCCGGTTACTGGGGCGAAACCCTGGCATCTCTGACGGAAGTGCCGGTTATCCAGCCCTTGCCAGGTCTCTTGATACGGCAGTTTGTGTCGCCCAAAGGCCTTTCGTTTGTGTCGATCCTCAACACCACCGCGAAGCCCTGGACCGGCGATGTCAAGCTGAAGCGCAGCACCATTCCGAACGTCACCGTTCTGGCCCATGACTCTGCCTGGCTCCCCGTAAACGTGCCCCTCGCTGCCGGCCCGCTCTGCAAGGATTGCACCGCCTTCGCGACCACCAACCACCTGGTCTACGCGACCGCCGAACTGACCGATATGGAGTATGAGAACGGCATCCTCGCACTGGAGTTCTCTGCGCCTTCGCCGGGCGAAGTCGTCCTGCAGTTGTCGAGGGAACCCGCCGGTCCTCTGGTCGCAGGCGGTAAGCCCGCCGACATCGATTGGGACGACAAGACCCAGCAGGTGCGTCTCCCCATCCCGCAAGGCGCTGCCGTTGGCCACCATGTGCGTATCGGCCTGGCCATCGAAGCCCCGGATGCCACCGCGTTCTTCAACAGCGCGCGGGTCCTGCTGATCGGAGAAACCAATCACCTGACGGCCGAGTTCTCGTCCGAAGCGATTGCTCAGCGCTCCCGGCTCCGAACCACGCCTGAACTGTCGTTCACTCAGGACCCCACCAAGCAACCACTCGAATTCGTTTACAACATCAAGGTGCCGGATACCGCTATCCATGGTGATCACGCAGACCTCTCCATCGAAGCGGACGGCGCGCGCATGAGCCACGCCAGACCGCAGATTCTGAGGCCCGTGACACTGCGTTTTCCTGACGGAATTGCGGTGCGCCTGGCTTCTAACTCGGTGCTTGCCTTGTCGCCCTCCATAGTGCCCGTAAATCAGCGCACAGGGCGCGATTTCACCGTCTCCATCCGCAATAACGCACCCGAAATCCGGAGCTATAAGCTGGAGATGAAAGCCGAAGGCCTGGAGTTCTCACCAGCCAGAATGGACCTCACGGTAGGTGCTTCGGCAACTCGCGAGGTCTCGTTCCGCGTGTTTCCCGCCGGAGCAGTCGCGGGCCTTCATTCCGGTGAAGCCAGGCTGTCCGGCGCTGCAACGGCAATCGAGCCCGTACGCTTCGTCGTGATTCCGCAGACCGGCGCAATCGCGTACTCCGCCGACGGCTTCTCTTTCCTCGAAAGCACTAAGACCCGCGCGTCTTTTATCCCGGGCCACTGGCTGGAGTTCATTAGCAAGGACAACGGTCAGACCGCCATTCCGCCCGGCGGCAACGTGTTTACGGCCGGTGCAATCGAGACCCGCGGAGACACACTCGTAATCGGCCAGAAAACCCTGCGCCTGCAGGACCTGGAGCAACTGGCTCCCCGGCCGAAGAAATAGCTATGCCTGGTTTCACGAATACCGTTCCGGTAATTGCGACAGACAGCGTCGTGAGCACCGTCTCGTGGTTCGAAAGAACGCCTGGCTTCAGGCAGCAGTGGAGCTGGGGCGACCCGCCAGTCTACGCGGAATCACATCGGGTGAAGCGAAACTGTACATAACCGAGGACGTTGGGTTGTATGTGGCGATCCAGGCGCAGCAGTTGCGCCCTGAGATCTTCCTGTGGGTGACCGAAATCGACGCAGAGATCGTGGAAGAACTCACCACCCGTTCATGGGGTCTGCGCCAGTACGTCATCCGCGAGCCCAATGGCTATTTACGGGAAGTCGCCGAATCCTCTTAACGGCCGCCCGCCGACAGGCTTGAAGCAGGCGAACCGGCACCAGGGTTTTTCAACGTTCCGGAAGCACGATCGAGACTCCAGTATCGATCTGTAGCGCAGCGCCTGCCCCCGCCGGAGTGAGCGCGTTCGCAGAGATCAGCACGCTGCGTGTCGCCGAAGCAGTCTCGTACCGGACGATCTCTCCTGACTCCAGTCTCGCCCGTCGCGCGGGATGAGAGTCAGTAATGCAGCTACGGCGACAATGGAGAGCGGAGAGCCCATCTGACACAGACGCATTTGATACAGAATTCCCGGGTGACCCGGCGCATGTTTCTGGGCGGTGCAGTTGCACTTGCCGCCAGCGGCGCTGAGGAGCAGCCGTCCCTGTCTATCACCATGGATGATGTCAACTGGCAGGCTCTGGCCGACCCCATGGCTGCGAATGCGCTGCTGCTGCGTGTCGCGAAGAAGTTCCGCGTTCAGTTCGGGCTGTTCGTGATCGGCCGCAACGCGGAAGGCGAGACGGGGCAGGCAATTGTAAGTAGCTGGAAAAGCGCCGGGCACCTGATCGCGAACCACACTTACTCGCACCGTCCCTATGGCGCTCTCACGTTTGAGGAGTTCTCAGCCGATGCGCGGAAGGCGGAAGACATTCTCGCACCATATCTGAGCAAACCGATGTTGTTCCGCTTCCCGGCACTCAAAGAGGGCAATACGGCGGAGAAGCGCGACCGGATGCGCGAGTTCCTGCGTGCAGGGGGCTACCGAAACGGGCACGTGACTATTGATGCTTCGGACTGGTACTTCGACGCCCGTTTGCGCGCCCGCCTGAGCAAAACTCCAGGCTTCGATGCAACCCGCTTCCGCCGTCCGTATCTCGATCATCTTTGGAACCGCGCCCGGTTCTACGATGGTCTCTCAAAAGAGATTCTGGGCCGGAGCGTGCCCCACACTCTGCTGGTCCACTACAACCTGCTGAATTCACTGTTTCTGGCCGACGCCCTCGGGATGTTCGCCCAAAAGGGCTGGCGGGTAATCGATGCCGGAGCCGCCTACCAGGATCCCGTGTTTCAGCGGAACCCGCAAACCGTACCCGCGGGTGAATCGCTTATATGGGCTCTGGCTAAAGAGACAGGGAAATTCGAAAGCCAGCTGCGCTATCCGGGCGAGGATGACGTCTATGAGAAACCCATCCTCGACCGGCTTGGATTATAGCCTAATAACCCTTCTTCTTATCCACAACATTCACGAACGGCAAACCGTCCGCAAAGCGCCGGATATTGTCTTTGATAGTGCCGAGCATTCGCGCGTTGTCCAGGTCCGACCGCCCCGCAATATGCGGCGTAATCATCACGTTTTTGAATTTCCAGAGCGCATGTCCGGGCGGCAGCGGCTCTGG